>JAVHYH010000241.1 GCA_031119155.1 Brevundimonas sp. | reverse complement strand
CTTCATTGGTCGGGGCCAGGGCGCTGGTCGAGGTGGCGCCGAGGGTGACGAAGGTCTCGATACGGCTGTTGGTGCGGGTGGCGACGACGTCGGTGGCGTCGGCCGGGATGTTCGCGGCCATTTCAGCCTCGGTCCCGCGCCAGCGCTTCTGCTCGCCGCCCTGCTTGTAGCTGACGATCAGCCCGCCCATGACGTTGGCGACGCGGTAGGTGCCTTGCTGGGTCAGGTGCAGGTCGAAGGTGGCGCGGTAGCGGGCGCGGTTCATGTTCTCGGCCTGGGCGGTCGAGCCGTCCGGGGCGGTGATGGTCAGGCCGGCCAGGTTCATGGCGGCGTGATCCGGGATGAAGACCCCGTTCGACATGCCGGCGTCGAAGCCGACCCAGGCGTCCGTGCCCGAGAGCGAGGTCGAGGTCGGGGCCAGCCAGGCGCGGTGGGCTTGGGCCGAGAGCGGCAGGGCGAGGGCGGCGAGCGCCGCGATGAGTGCGATGGACTTCTTCATGGCAGGCTTCCTTTAGCGGGTGACGGCGACGGTGACGGCGCCCAGTTCACGGGTTCCGGCCGCCCGGCCGGTGTTGGGCGCGCCCCAGCGGAACGGGACGCGGACGGCTTCACGACCGCCCAGCTCGCGGGCGGCCTCGACGACGATGACATAGTCGCCGGCGGGCAGGTTCTGCAGGCGGGCGCCCGGGATGCGGACGTTGTGCGTGCCGGGGGCCTTGGTGGCGCTGGAGATCCCGTCGGCGGGCAGGGTCAGCGACTGGCCGCCCCGACGCCACCAGGTGCGCATGTCCTTCAGCCAGTCCTTGCCCTCGCGAACGTTGGAGACCTCGTACCAGACGGCGAGGGTGCGCACGGCGGTGTTGTCGGGGCGCTCGATCCACACCGCGACATAGGGGCGGTGATAGGCGGCGACGCTGAGGCTCGGGATCTGGACGGTGATGTTCAGATCGGCGGCGAGGGCCGGGGTCGCGACGGCGGCGGCGGCCGCGGCGGTCAGGGCGATGGGCAGCTTGCGCATGAAAGGTCCGGGAAGAACGCTAGTGGATGAACAGAAGGGCGATGATGACGGGGATCAGCAGGCCCAGCCCGAGCAGGGGCCAGGTCGAGGGGCGCTGTTTCGCGTGCATCCAGGTCAGGGCGAAACCGGTGACGGCGAAGATGATGCAGGCGACGGCGAAGACGTCGATGAACCAGAACCAGACCACGCCGGCGTTGCGGCCCTTGTGGAGGTCGTTGAGGTAGGCGACCCAGCCGCGGGTGGTGCGCTCGCGCGAGGCCTCGCCGGTGGCGCGGTCGATGGTCAGCCAGCCGTCGCCGCCGGGCTCGGCCAGGGCGACGTAGATCTCATCGACGGTGGTCTCGGTCGGGCGCCCGTCGATCTTCACCTTGAAGGCGTCCTGCGCCCAGCGGGCGACGGCGTCCGGGACCGGATCGGTGGTCTCTTCGGGGAAGGCGGACAGGCGTTCCAGCAGGGGGCCGGGCAGGGTGGCGGTGCTGCTCACCGTGACCGGCTCGGCCGGGATCGAGGCCGCGTGGTTCAGGGTGATGCCGGTGACGGCGAACAGCATCAGCCCGATCAGGCTGACCGCCGCCGAGATCCAGTGCCACTGATGCAATTGCTTCAGCCAGAACGACCGCGTGGCGTTCAGGGCCTTCTTCGGCTTCGGAGCTGTGGCGGTGGTGTCGGTCACGCCCGGCTAATGCCGAGTGTGCGAACCATTTGCAAGTGGAGCGGTGTTCGGACGGATCAGCGGCTCAGACGAATCCCCACGGACAGGGTGCGCGGCGGGGCGTAGCCGGCGACGCCGGTTCCGGTTTCGGAGACCTCGATCTTTTCGTCGAACAGGTTGGCGGCCCTGACCCAGAGGGTGGTCATGTCATTGACGGTCCAGTCGCCGCGAAGGTCCAGCGTGCCGCCCGCCTCCAGCACCCGGCTGTTCAGGTCGTCCTCGAAGCGATCGCTCTCCCAGCGCAGGTCGGCGGCGAGGAGAAGGCGATCGGTCGCCTGCCAGTCGGCCCCGGCGACGGCGCTGAAGCGGGGGGCCTGGGCCGGTCGCAGGCCGGTCAGCTGGGGCGCGGCGCTTCCGCCATCGACCTCGGCGTCAGTCAGGGACAGGGCGGCGCGCAGGGTCAGGGCGTCGGTGACGGTCAGACGGCCGTCCAGCTCGAGACCGATGGCCTCGATGGTCCCGGCGTTCTGGCGTTGACGCAGCACGCCGCCCGCCGGGACGAAGCCCGCGCGCGGGAAGGTGGCCGGGCCTTCGCCGATGGTGACGTTGACGATGGCGTCGTCCAGCCGGGTCCAGAAGGCGGTGGCGGTCAGGGACGCGCGGTCGCCGGTCCAGCTCCAGCCCGCTTCCGCGCCCATGACCGTCTCGGGCTCGAGCGCGGCGTTGGCCTCGGTCAGGTCGTTGCCGACGCGGAACGGGCGGTGCAGTTCGTTGAGGGTGGCGGGGCGGAAGCCGGTGTAAGCCGCCAGGCGCAGGGCCTGTCCATTCCCGATGTCGCGGCGGACGCCGAGGCGGGCGCTGATAACGTCGCCGGAGCGGTCGGGATCGGTCTCGTCGAGGGTGACGGCGAGGGTCTGGCGGTCGCGCTCGAACCGGCTGCCGCCTGTATTCTCCCAGCGGTCGGCGCGCAGGCCGCCGGCGACGAGCCATGGGCCGGTCGTCCAGGAGCCCTCGGCATAGGCGCCGATGACCGAGGTTTCGCCGCCCGCGATCCGGTCGCGGGTGAACTGACCGCCCATGTAGCGGAACATCTCGCGGGTCTCGCCGTCGGCGAAGCGGGCGTCGGCGCCGAGCTCCCATTCGACGCGCCCGATGCCGCTGACGAGGACGCGGCGCAGGGCGGCGTTGACGCCCCAGCCCACCGCCGGGGTCTCGAACTGGTCGTTGGCGGGCGTGGTCGTGGCGCGGTCGGCGGCGATGGCGACGGAGGTGTTGGCCAGATCGCTTTCGCGCCGCCAGACCTGCAGTCGCCAGCCGGGGCGGTCGGCGTTCGGCTGGACGGCGGCGGTGGCGGACAGGGCGTTTCCGCTGGCGGTCGAGCGGGCGCCGGCGAGGCCCGAGCCGCGATCCTCCTCGAAGGCCGAGGCGCGGAGTGAGACTGTGGCAGGACCGACGGGCAGATCGGCGCGTATGGCGGCGGCCTGCACCTTCAGATCCAGCGGCGTGTCCGCGGCGCCGGAGGCCGCGCCGCGGACCGGGACATAGCCGTCGGTGGTCTCGTACAGGCCCGATGCGACCAGACGGGCGAGGCCGAGGTCGGTCGCGCCGGAGGCGGCGAGGCGGGCGCCGCCGCGCTCGGCGAGGGAGGCGTCGGCGACCCAGCCCGCATCCCGCTCGCGCAGCTGGATCACCCCGGTGAGGGCGCCCGCGCCATAGGGACCGGCGCCGGCGCCTCGGATGATGTCGAGGCCGGACAGGCTTTCGGTCGGAAGCTGGGACCAGATCACCCAGCCGCCGAAGGGATCATTGACCGGCACGCCGTCCAGCGTGACCAGCGTCCGGCCCGCGCCGGAGGGGGCGATGGCGCGCAGGCTGATGCCCTGGGTGGTCGGGTTGGCCGCGAGGCTGGACGTGCGGCGGAACAGGGAGACGGCAGGGACCGAGGCCAGAGCTTCATCCAGCCGCTGCTCGGCGCGGAGGTCGCGATCATCCAGCCGGATGACGGCGAAGGCCGCCTCGCCCGCCGCGGGCGGCAGGCGCGCGCCGGTGACGATGACTTCGGGAAGATCGGTCGGGGGCGGCGGAGGGATCTGCATCATCAGGCGTTGCAATACGCCAGACCGGTCGGGGTTGCGCGCCCTTATGCGGCCTGCGCCGCTTCGTCGCCGGGCGTGGCCGCCAGGACGCGGCGGATGGCGTCGAGCAGGACGTCCGGCTGGATCGGCTTCTGGGCCACCCCGTCCATCCCGGCGGCCAGATAGTCGGCCTCGTCGCGCGGGTCGGCGTTGGCGGTCAGGGCGAGGATCGGCAGGCTGGAGACCGGGCCGGTCAGGGCGCGAATGGCGCGGGTGGCCTGGATGCCGTCCATGACCGGCATCTTCACATCCATCAGCACCAGATCGAAGCGGCTGGTCTGGACGCGGTCCACCGCCTCCTGTCCGTTCTCGGCGGTTTCGTGGGTGCAGCTGAACAGCTCCAGAACCTTGCCGGCGACGAAGCGGTTGGTGGCGTTGTCGTCCACCACGAGGACGTGGAGGGTTTCGTGCGGAGTCGGGTCGGCGGGCGCGGCCTCGGCGCCGGTCTCGGCGGAGGCCAGCGGCAGACGCAGGTCGAAGGCGAAGCGGGCGCCGCCGAAGGGCGAGCGTTCGACTCCGATGCGGCCGCTCATCCGTTCGACGATCTGGCGGCAGATGGCGAGACCCAGCCCGGCCCCGGCGCCCTCGCGGCCCGCGCGGCCGGTGTTGAACGGATCAAAGATGGTGGCGGCGGTGTCCTCGGACACGCCCGGCCCGCTGTCATCGACGGTGACGGTCAGATGGACGTCGGCGTCCTCGATCCGGGCGGCGAGGTGCACGGCGATCTCGCCTGACGGGGTGAATTTGATCGCATTGCCGATCAGGTTGTTGAGCAGTTGCTTCAGCCG
>JAVHYH010000240.1:1209-4598 GCA_031119155.1 Brevundimonas sp. | reverse complement strand
GCAACCGCAACTTCGACGGCCGCATCCACCCGTATGCGAAGCAGGCCTTCCTCGCCTCGCCGCCGCTGGTGGTCGCCTACGCCATCGCCGGCACCGTGCGCTTCGACATCGAGCAGGACGTGCTGGGGCTCGCCCCGGACGGCTCGGAAATCCGCCTGAAGGACCTGTGGCCCACGGACGCCGAGATCGACGCCATCGTCGGCGCGCATGTGAAGCCCGAGCAGTTCCGCAACGTCTATGAGCCGATGTTCGCCCGCCGGACCATCATCGGCGCCCCGGTCAGCCCGCTGTACGACTGGCGGCCGACGTCGACCTATATCCGCCGTCCGCCCTACTGGGACACCGAGGGGCTCGGCGCCCTGGCCGCCAGCCCGCGTACCCTGAAGGGCATGCGGCCGCTGGCCATCCTGCCGGACAACATCACGACCGATCACCTGTCGCCGTCGAACGCCATCCTGCCGACCTCGGCCGCGGGCGAATACCTGACCTCGATGGGGGTGCCGGAGGAAGATTACAACAGCTACGCCACCCACCGCGGCGATCACCTGACCGCCATGCGCGCGACCTTCGCCAACCCCCAGCTGGTCAATGAGATGGCCGTGGTGGACGGGGCGGTGAAGAAGGGCTCGCTGGCCCGGCTGGAGCCGGATGGCGAGGTGGTCCGCATGTGGGAGGCCATCGAGACCTATCTGGGCCGTCGCCAGCCGCTGATCATCATCGCCGGCGCCGACTATGGGCAGGGCTCGTCGCGCGACTGGGCCGCCAAGGGCGTGCGTCTGGCCGGGGTCGAGGCCATCGTCGCCGAGGGCTTCGAGCGCATCCACCGCACCAATCTGATCGGCATGGGCGTGATGCCGCTGGAGTTCATCAACGGCGTGACCCGTCTGGGCCTGAAGCTGGACGGGACCGAGACCTATGACGTCATCGGCCAGCCCGCGCCGGGCGCCGAGCTGACGCTGGTGGTGCACCGCGCCGACGGGACGGACGAGACCGTGCCGGTGAAATGCCGCCTCGACACCGCCGAGGAGGTGTCGATCTACGAGGCCGGCGGCGTGCTGCAGCGCTTCGCCCAGGACTTCCTGGACTCGGAGGCCGCCGCCTGATGTCGCACGGTCCGCAGATCCGCATCCCCGCCACCTACATGCGCGGCGGCACCTCCAAGGGCGTCTTCTTCCGGCTGGAGGATCTGCCCGAGGCCGCGCGCGTCCCCGGCCCCGCGCGGGACCGGCTGTTCCAGCGGGTGATCGGTAGCCCCGACGCCTATGCCAAACACATCGACGGCATGGGCGGGGCGACCTCCAGCACCTCCAAATGCGTGATGATCTCGCCCAGCGACCGGCCGGATCACGACGTCGACTATCTGTACGGCCAGGTGTCGATCGACACCGATTTCGTCGACTGGTCCGGGAACTGCGGGAACCTGTCGACGGCGGCGGGCGCCTTCGCCATCCACGCCGGCTATGTCGATGCGGGCCCGGACGGCGTCCGCACGGTCCGTATCTGGCAGGCCAATATCGGCAAGACCATCATCGCCCATGTCCCGGTCAGCGGCGGCGTGGTGCAGGAGACGGGCGATTTCGAGCTGGACGGGGTGACCTTCCCCGCCGCCGAGATCGTGCTGGAGTTCCTCGACCCCGCCGACGAGGGCGAGGACGGCGGAGCCATGTTCCCCACCGGCAATCTGGTCGACGAACTGGACGTGCCCGAGGAACTGGTCGCGGGCGGCAAGCTGAAGGCCACCCTGATCAACGCCGGCATCCCGACCATCTTCGTCAACGCCGCCGAACTCGGCTATACGGGGACGGAGCTGCAGGAGGCCATCAACGGCGATCCGGCGGCGCTGAAGCGGTTCGAGGCGCTGCGGGCCATCGGCGCGGTTCGCATGGGTCTGATCGAGACGCTGGAAGGCGCGGCCAAGCGCCAGCACACGCCCAAGATCGCCTTTGTCGCTCCGCCGACCGACCACGTCGTGTCCAGCGGCAAGCGCATCGGGGCAGGGGAGGTGGATCTGCTGGTCCGCGCCCTGTCCATGGGCAAGCTGCACCACGCCATGATGGGCACGGCGGCGGTCGCCATCGGCGCGGCCTCGGCCGTTCCGGGCACCCTGGTCAATCTGGCGGCCGGTGGCGGCGAGCGCGGCGCGGTTCGCTTCGGTCACCCCTCCGGCACGCTGCGCGTCGGCGCAGAGGCCGAACAGCGCGAGGGCGACTGGACCGTGGTCAAGGCTGTGATGAGCCGCAGCGCACGCCGCCTCATGGAAGGCGTCGTCTTCGTTCCCGGCGAGACGATCTGAGAGAACATATAATCATATAAAGATATCTTTATATGATTGTTGACATTCGGCGCGCCTGTGGCAGTCTGGCGTCGTCGTGGTTCTGCGCGTCGTCCCCGGAGGGCGCGGAGCTAAGAGGGAAGCCGGTGTGACGCCGGCGCTGCCCCCGCAACTGTAAGCGGCGAGCCGAGGGTTCATCTCGTGTCACTGGGGGTTCGCCTCCGGGAAGGCCGGACCCGAAGCCGTGACCCGTGAGCCAGGAGACCTGCCCCGACAGATAACGTCCTCCGGCGGGGTGTCCGGTCAGGTCGCATGAGCGCCGCGACCGGACCTGTCCGCGCGGGCGATCGCGCGTCCCTGTCCGCTGTCTCGCCACAGTATCAGCGGCAGAGACCATGCAGAGCAGCGATTTCACCTTCGACATCCGGCGCACCGCGCTCGACGAGGATTATCGTCCCGCCGAGAACACGCGGATCACGACCAATTTCGCCAATCTGGCGCGCGGGGAAAGCCGCCAGGAGAACCTGCGCAACACGCTGAGGATGATCGACAACCGCTTCAACTCGCTGGCGCATCGGGACAATCCCCGGGGCGACCGTTACGCTGTCGAGCTCCAGATCATCTCGGTCGAAATGAGCGTCTCGGCCGAGGACGGCGGCGCCGCCTTTCCGCTGATCGAAATCCTTCAGACGACCATTCTCGATGGCCAGACCGGCGCGCGGATCGACGGGATCGTGGGGAACAACTTCTCCTCCTACGTCCGCGACTACGACTTCAGCGTCGTGCTGCCGGCGCATATGAAGGCCAATCCCGGCGCCTTCGCACCGGCGGATTTTGGCGACCTGCACGGCAAGCTGTTCCGGCACTTCCTGAGCTCAGGCGCCTATCGCGACAATTTCCGCAAGCCGCCGGTCATCTGCCTGAGCGTGTCGAGCAACAAGACCTATCACCGGACGGGCGTGGAGCACCCGGTGCTGGGTCTTGAATACGACAACGATGAGTTCTCGCCGACCGATCGGTATTTCGCGAAAATGGGCATGAAGGTTCGCTACTTCATGCCCGGCGGCAGCGCGGCGCCGTTCGCCTTCTATCACATCGGCGATCTGACGGCGGACTA
>JAVHYH010000240.1:0-1199 GCA_031119155.1 Brevundimonas sp. | reverse complement strand
GATCTATCGGCCCGAGATCTACAACGCCAACTCGCCGGCGACGGAACAGTACCAGCCCAGCCTGAAGGCGCAGGATTATTCGCTGACCCGCATCACCTACGACCGCGAGGAACGCAGCCGGCTGGCCGTCGAGCAGGGCCGGTTTGTCGAGGAGCGGTTCATCAAGCCGTATCGCGCCGTCCTCGACCAGTGGTCCGCCACCTTCGCCGCCTGATCTGTTCAGAAGTTCCGAGTTCCCCATCATGAAAACCCTGTTGCCCACCTCGACCGCCGGCAGCCTGCCCAAACCCGTCTGGCTGGCCCAGCCCCTGACCCTCTGGTCGCCCTGGAAGCTGGAGGGCGAGGAACTGGTCGAGGCCAAGCGGGACGCCCTGCGCCTGTCGCTGGACGACCAGCGTCGCGCCGGGATCGACATCGTCAGTGACGGCGAACAGACCCGCCAGCATTTCGTCACCACCTTCATCGAGCACCTCGACGGCGTGGACTTCGAGACCCGCAAGACCATGCGGATCCGCAACCGCTATGACGCCAGCGTGCCGGTCGTCGTGGGCGCGGTCAGCCGACCGAAATCGGTCTTCGTCGAGGACGCGAGATTCCTGCGGGCGCAGACCGACCGGCCGATCAAATGGGCCCTGCCCGGGCCGATGACGATGATCGACACCCTGTACGACGACCACTACGGCAGCCGCGAGAAGCTGGCTTGGGAGTTCGCCAAAATCCTCAATGAGGAGGCGCGTGAGCTGGAGGCCGCGGGCGTCGACATCGTCCAGTTCGACGAGCCCGCCTTCAACGTCTTCTTCGACGAGGTGAACGACTGGGGCGTGGCGGCGCTGGAGCGGGCGGCCGAGGGGCTGAAGTGCGAGACGGCCGTCCACATCTGCTACGGCTACGGCATCAAGGCCAACACCGACTGGAAGAAGACCCTGGGCTCGGAGTGGCGGCAGTACGAGCAGACCTTCCCCAATCTGCAGAAGTCCAAGATCGACATCATCTCGCTGGAGTGCCAGCACTCCCACGTGCCGATGGAGCTGATCGAACTGGTCCGCGGCAAGAAGGTGATGGTCGGCGCCATCGACGTGGCCACCGACACCGTCGAGACGCCGGAAGAGGTCGCCGACACCCTGCGCAAGGCGCTGCAGTACGTGGACGCCGACAAGCTCTATCCCTGCACCAATTGCGGCATGACGCCCCTGTCGCGT
>JAVHYH010000239.1 GCA_031119155.1 Brevundimonas sp. | reverse complement strand
GCGGTCGGGGCGATGGCCAGCTTGTGCGAGAAGCGCTCCATGACGCCGCGCTCGGCGGCGTCCTCGCACGGACCCTTCTCTTCGGCCAGCAGGCGGCTGGCCTTGTCGGCCTCGCGACGCAGATGCTTGAAAAGGCGCATGTTCCACGACTTGGCCATGGCGCTTTCGAAGGCCACGCCCTGCGACTGCAGGAAGGAGTGGAAGCCCATCAGGCCCAGGCCCACCGAGCGTTCGCGCTTGGCCGAATAGACGGCGGCGGCCATGGCGGGCGGGGCGCGGCGGATGAAGTCTTCCAGCACGTTGTCGAGGAAGCGCATCACGTCCTCGATGAACTGGGGCTCCTCGCGCCACTCCAGGAAGGTCTCGGCGTTGACCGACGACAGACAGCAGACCGCGGTGCGATCAACGCCCAGGTGGTCACGGCCGGTGTGCAGCATGATCTCGGCGCACAGGTTGGACTGCTTGACCGACAGGCCCAGATCCTTCTGGTGCTGCGGCATGGCGCGGTTCACCGTGTCCGAGAAGATCAGATAGGGCTCGCCGGTCTGCATCCGGATGTCGAGGATCTTCTGCCACAGGGTGCGGGCGTCGACCGTCTTCATCACTTCCTTGTTCTTGGGCGAGACCAGATCGAAGGTCTTGCCGTCGCGAACAGCTTCCATGAAGGCGTCGGTGATCGAGATGCCGTGGTGCAGGTTCAGGGACTTGCGGTTGAAGTCGCCCGACGGCTTGCGGATCTCGAGGAACTCCTCGATCTCCGGGTGGTGGATGTCCAGGTAGACGGCGGCCGAGCCGCGGCGCAGCGAGCCCTGCGAGATCGCCAGCGTCAGCGAGTCCATCACGCGGATGAAGGGGATGATGCCCGAGGTCTGGCCCGCGCCCTTGACCTTCTCGCCGATGGAGCGGACGCCGCCCCAGTAGGTGCCGATGCCGCCGCCGTTCGAGGCCAGGGCGACGTTCTCGTTCCAGACGTTCTGGATGCCGTCCAGCGAGTCGCCGACGGCGTTCAGGAAGCAGGAGATCGGCAGGCCGCGATCGGCGCCGCCGTTCGACAGAACCGGGGTCGCCGGCATGAACCACAGCTTCGACATGTAGTCGTAGACGCGCTGGGCGTGCTCGGCGTTGTCCGAGAAGGCGGTCGCCACGCGGGCGAACATGTCCTGGTAGCTTTCGCCGGCCAGCAGATAGCGGTCTTCGAGGGTCTTCTTGCCGAAGTCCGTGAGCAGATCATCCCGCGAACGGTCGATCTGGATCGAGGGAACGAGCGACAGATGGGGGCGAGCTTCGCCCTCAGCGCCTGCAACCGTCTGGAATTCCACCGTCTTCAACGCTTCGCCGCCAGCCATTTCGATCGCCGCCCTGAACAAATTTGAGTGGGGTATCCCAGCGCTTCGACCACAAGACCTAGTGGTTGGAGTGCTCCCCGAGCCAACATATGGGAGCCAGATGGTTGATGACCCGTCAACGGGCTTGACGATCACTTTCTGGGCGAATCGTCATCTTGGCGGGGGATTAGCCTGTGGACAGGCCGCGACGCGGGCATGACACGGTCATGCCACATTTGATCACGAACGCGTGATGGGAACGTCCCACAAACGTGACCGTTAGCTTGGCCATGACCGGGGAACAGCAAGTGGTTTTCTGGCGTCGCGCATTGCGTGTCGCCCGATCCGAAATCGCGGCATTGACCGCACTCATGATCATCGCTCTGGGCGTCGCCACCTTTGTCGAGGTGGCCGACGACATGACCGAGGCGGACGGACAGATGTTCGATCTGCAGATCCTGCACTGGCTCCAGCCCGTGCCGGGCGAGCCGCGCGGCCCCTGGTGGCTGCACGAGGCGATGGCGGACCTGACCTCGCTGGGCGGGATCTCGGTCCTGACCCTGTTCGCCGTGATCGCCTTCAGCTTCCTGATGATCCAGAAGAAGCGGCTGTCGGCCCTGTTGCTGGTCGTCGGCCTGATCGGCGGTGTCATGCTCAGCGAGGGGCTGAAAGCCGTGTTCGAGCGCGAACGGCCGCCGGTGGCCTATCAGGCGGTCGAGACGATCAACGCCAGCTTCCCGTCCGGCCACGCCCTGCTGTCGACGGTCTTCTATCTGACGCTCGGGGTCATGCTGACCCGGGCCTTCCCGGAGCGGCGGCTGAAGGCCTTCGTGCTCGGCGCCGCCATCCTGATCGCCCTGCTGATCGGCCTGACCCGCATCTACCTCGGCGCCCACTGGGCCTCGGACGTCATCGCCGGCTGGTGCGCGGGCGCCGCCTGGGCCATGGCCCTGTGGCTGATCGCCTACGCCGTCGAACGCCGCCAGAGCGCAGCCCATGCGCGGCTGCAGGATGAGGGGGCGGAGTAGGGCGTCCCCTCCCCATGCAATGGGGAGGGGGACCGCGAAGCGGTGGAGGGGTTCTTGCGGCGCCTCCGGCCCAGAACCCCTCCGTCTCCTCGCTTCGCTCTGAGCCACCTCCCCATTCGCGATGCGAACGGGGAGGAGACTCTTCTAAACCTCGAACACCCGGTACGGCTGATCGCCCAGCGTCCTCAGCACCGGCAGGGCGACGTTGTAGACGGGGACGCCCTTGTGGGTCTTGCCCTCGTGGGCGCCGCGGTGGGCGTGCCCGTGGACGACCAGGCTGACATTGTCATAGCGGTCGATGGTCTCGCCCAGTCGGGATGAGCCGAGGAAGGCGTGGATCTCGGGCGGCTCGCCCATGACGGTGTCGACCACCGGGGAATAGTGCAGCAGCACCACCGAGCGTTCGGTGCGCAGCATGCGGATCGAGTTCTCGATCTGGTTGGCGTCCTCGACCGCCTCCTGCACGAAGGCCTTGATGGTGGCCTCGCCGAAGGGGCTGAGCATGTAGCGGCCGAAGCCGCCGACGAAGCCCTTGCCGCCCGCGAAGCCGACGCCCTCGATCTCATAGGCCTGGCCGGTCAGCATCTGGACCCCGGCGTCGCACAGCATCTTCGTCACATGCTCGGGCTGGCCGCACTCATGCTCGTGATTGCCCAGCACCCCGACCATCGGAATCTTGCAGGCCCGGATGTCCTCCAGCAGGATTTCCACCTCCCGCGTCTTGCCGAAGTTCACGAGGTCGCCGCACAGGCACAGGACGTCGGCGTCGTCGGCGACGCGCTCGAACAGTTCGCGGTGCGGCCGCTCGTGGTTTTCGCCGACGTGCAGGTCGCCGACCGCCGCCACGCGCAGCTTCTTCGTCGGTCCCGCGTCGAGACCGGGCTGGGGCGTCTGCGGATCGATGGGGGTGTCAGTCATTCAGCGCCTCCGCGCTCAGGCAGCGAGCCGCCGCGCGGCGAGCGATAGCGCCCACTTTCAATGAATGGGGTCATGGCGCTCCTCCAGCCCCTTGCCCACGACGTCGCCGTAGCCCCACTCGGTGATGTCGGCGATGTAGTCGCGCGGGCTGAACAGGCGGCCGCGGCACACCTTCACCCGCGGCGCCGGCAGATCGACCTGGGCGCGCAGGCGCTCGTTCAGTTCGACGATCAGCCAGCCGGGCACGCGATCCCGCTCGGTCGGATAGGCGAAGCGGAAGTTCAGCAGGTGGGCGAACAGCACCTCCCAGTAGAGGTCCATCTGGTCCAGCAGGCTCTTCCAGTCGATGGCGTCGGACTGCTTCAGGATGACGTGGTTCACGTCGGCCCCGTCGTAGCGGTAGCGGTCCTGGATGAAGACCTTGGACAGGATCAGGGCCGTCGGCGGGGTGATGCCGACCTCATGGCCATAGACGTGGATGGTGTCGCCGCCGAACCAGCTGTCGTTCACGGCTATGGTGCCGTTCGACATGGCGAAGATCACGTCGAAGAAATGCTTCTCGTCCTTCCAGACCTTGGCGATCCAGCGTTCGTCCTCGACATCGGTGCGATAGCCGCGCGCCTGGAAGAAGGCGAGGATGCGGGGGTAGTCGCCGGGCTTGCAGAAGACGTCCAGATCCTTGGTCGGGCGGCTGATGCCCGTATAGGCCGTCACCGCATAGGTGCCCGAGAGCAGGAAGGGAATGCCGCTCTCCTTCAGCAACCGCAGGCTTTCGTCATAGAAGGCGACGGCGTCGGCGGGCGGATGGAAGCTCGGATCGAGGACGACGTCGGACATGAGGGGCTCTGAACAGCACGGCCTCTGAAACGGTCCGCCCGACCCATCCGTTCCGGTCCTGCGACGATACGTATAATCCCCTGTCGGACCCGTCGGGTTTCTTAACCAAATCACCGTATGCAGAATATGTGTGGGGCGGTCGTTGGGGGGCCGGATGCGCGGTCGCTGGCGACTGTTCAGACATGAAGCGGCGCGGACGCCGGGACCGGGTCTCTGGACCTTCCTGGCCCTCTATGTCGTCGCCCTGGCCATGGGCACCCTGTCGACCTTCGCCTTCGACGCCGTGGTCTTCTGGCCCGCCAACGCCGTGATGATCGCCGCCCTTCTGGTCCTGCCTCGGCGCAGCGCGCCCTGGATGCTGGCCGCCGGGATCGCGCTCAACCTGCTCAACAATCTGGTCCGGGGCGACCAGATGCCCTTCTTCGTCATCAATATCGCGATGAACGCGGCCGAGGCGGTCGCCGTGACCCTCGTCGCCCGCCGGGTGGGCGGCGC
>JAVHYH010000238.1 GCA_031119155.1 Brevundimonas sp. | reverse complement strand
CGGTCTCGACGAGGGTGCGCAGGTCGCGTCCGGCCTGATCCAGCATGCGGGCGTCGCGACGCCGAACCCCGGCCTCCAGCGACAGGGCGGCGCGGTCCAACCGCAGTTCGTCGGTCACGGTCGGCGGCAGGCTGCGGGCGTCATGCAGGGCGGCGTCCAGCAGGGCGCCGGCGTCCAGCAGGGCATTGGTCTCCTCGCTCAGCCGCGCCTTGCGGGCGGACAGGCGGGCGTGCAGGGCGGCGGCGGCCGAGCGGGTCACGGCGCGCTCGCAGCTCAGGCTCTGGATGTCGGACAGGGCGGCGGTCAGGGCCGCGGGTCCGCCGAACAGGTCGAAGCGCAGCAGGTGGATGGCGGCGGACTCGATGGCGACGGCGGCGGTCTGGTCCGGGCTGGTGGTGTGGCGGGCGGCGTCGGAGGCGGCCGAGGCGGCGCGGTCCAGACTGGCCCGGCTGCCGGTGCGACGGGCATGCTCGCGCCACAGGGTCGAGCAGCGCATCCAGTTGTCGAACGGACGGGGCGCCGACACGCGGCCCGCGTCGATCCCCTCACGCCGCGCCTCGGACTGGACCAGCTCCGCGCCGACCAGCTCCAGCCAGCCGAGGTCCTCGCTTTCACGAGCCTTCTCGAACAGCTTTCTCAGATCGCGGCCGAATTCGAACATGCACGCCACTCCGGGTCCGTCCCGCTTCGGGACGGATGAATGATCCCCGGGGCTTCACCAGCAAACGCAGCGCCGCGCCGGAGGTTCGCTCCGGCTTCAGACGATCATTGTCCGACGGCTTCCCGGAGCCGTTCGCCGAAGCGGTCCATCATCCCCAGGAAGGTATCGGCCTCCTCGCGGATATGCTCCTGCGTCACGCCGCCGTCGGTGGTGACATAGCGTTCGGCGTAGATGCTGTTCTCCAGCAGGAAGGCCTTGCCGATCCGGTAGTCGTCGTTGAACTTGTTCACCATGGTCAGCACCTTGGAGCGGTCCTCCGGTTCCAGCTGCCAGGTCGAATAGAAGACGATGCCGAAACAGCCCGGGGTCTCGTTCTCGACGTCACAGGCCGCCATCTCGACCGAGAACAGAAAGCCCTCGCGGGTCTCGATATTGAAGACGTTGGCGGTGTGCTTCTCGACGCGGGCATAGCCGGAGTTGTTGAGCAGGGTGGCCATTTCCGACGGCAGGATGGAGCGATAGATCTGCGCCCGTTCGATCCGCGCGGCTTGGGCGCCCGGAGACGCCAGGGCGGGCGCGGCGAAGGCCGTAGCCAGTCCGAGCGACAGTATGGTGGTCAGAAGCGGTCGCACTCGGCAGTCCCCCCGGTTTTAAGTCCCGGGACAGGCTATCCTCTCGGCACGCGAAACGACAACGCTGTTCAACCGAGGCTAGGCGTTCTGGCTCGACACCGTTGCAGTTCGGCACGGGCGTCGCTGTCGCCGGCGCTGAGTTCGCGCACGGCGCGGATGCGGGCGCGGGTCTGTTCGCCTTCGGCCACGGCGGCGTTGCGGCCCATGACGGCGGCCGCCTGGGTCGTGGTCAGAGACCAGTAGAGGGCGGCGTCGTACAGGGCGCGACCCTCGCCGCTCTCGCCGCCTTCCAGCTCCGACGCCGCCTGGGTCAGTCCCGCGCAGCGCACCATGCCGTCATAGGGCAGGGGCTGGCCGGACGCGGCTTGCGCGCCCGACAGGGACAGAACGGCCAAGGCGGCCAGCAAGGACATCGGAACCTCCACGGCACGCCCCGGCCGTTTGATGCACACACAGAACCATGACCGCGTGACGGAAGGAAGGCGGATGCGACCTCAGGAAGCGGGGACGGGCGTCGTGGCCCCGGTCGCACCGGCACGCAGCGTGTCCAGCCGCTCGCGGGCGCGTCGGGCGCGGTCGCTGTTGTGCGGGTCGCTGGCGATCGGGAGAAGCAGCAGCATGCCTTCCTCGGTCTGGCCCGCCCGGATCATGGCGTCCGCGGCCTGCTCGCGCAGGCTCAGCACCTGCGGGGCGTGGGCGACGGCCAGACGCCAGGTCTCAAGGTCATTGGCCGTCGGATAGTCGGGCGAGATCCGCCGGGACGAGGCCAGCAGTTCGAGAACCCGGTAGTCCGTGTCATCGGCCTGGAAGGCGCGCGACAGAAGTCCGCGCGCCTCGCGATAGCCGGCCAGTCGGGCCGCCGGATCATTGGCGGTGTCGGCGGTCGCGATCCGGCGTCGCGCGATCAGCAGCAAGGCCTCGACATTGTCGGGGTCCGCCGCCAGCACCTTCTGCAGCGCGGCCTCTCCGGTGTTCGCATCGCCCCACAGGATTTCGGCGCGACCCAGCACGGTCAGGGCCAGGACGTCGTCGGGATGGCGGGCCGCGGCGGCGCGGACCTGTTCCAGAAGGCGCGGCCCTTCGCTGGACGGGGCGCCGTCCTGGATGTCCAGCCCGATCAGCATCAGGTCGTCGGCGCTGGCCGGAAGGCGGCTGACCGCCATCTCGACCTCGGCCGCCGGCAGGTTCAGCTCGGCATAGGTCAGGCGGCCGTTCAGATAGGCGCGCATCTCCCGCTCCAGCATCTGGGGCGTCTTCTGGAAATGCTGGTTCAGGGCCACGACCGGATCGACGCCGGCCTGCACGTCGCGCAGATAGCCGTCCAGCCGCTGCATCCGGTCCCGGTCGCTGAGCAGATAGTGCGTCAGCAGCCACGACTGGGCATAGAAGGCCGCCCTCTGTTCCCGGCGCTCGAACTCGAGCGGACGCGCCCGCAGGAACTGCTCCATCGGGATCCAGCTTTCGCGGCGCAGGGTGTTCATCCGCCCCGAGCGGGGATAGCCGAACGTCGACCGCCCCCGACCGTCCACGGTCGCCGTCATGAAGAACTCGGCGAAGCCCTCGGTGAACCACCCCGGATAGCCGCCCGGGAAGTTCTGGAACATGAAGTGGTGGGCGTATTCGTGCAGCAGGACATTGTCGTTCTCGCCCCGCACCAGCGCGGCGCGGATGTCCTGCGAGGTGGCGCTGTAGAAGCCGCTGACGCCTTCGCGGAGACCGGGACGCAGGGTGCGCAGCTCGGCGGCGTCGCCCACCAGATAGACCGGCAGCTTGCGCAGGCCTTCGGCTTGCGGGCGTCCGGTCCGTGACCGCAGCAGCCCGTCGAACCGCTCAAGCGAGGTCGCGAACTCGCGCAGGTTCTGCTCGGACCCGTTGCTGTAGACGACGAAATTGCGTGTCTCGGCGCGCAGCCATTCCGCCTGCGCCGCCTGCGGGGCCAGCAGCGCGATCACGGCGGCCAGTCCGGCGGCGATCCCCTTCGCGTTCAACATCCTGTCCCCCTCCAATGGATCCCGGTTTCGCCGACCTAGAGACCTTCGGTGACAGCTTGTCGAGGGGGCTAACCGCGCTCCTTCGTCTTCGTGAACGCCACCTTCGGGAAGCGTTCGCCGACGTAGCCGGTTTCCCAGCTCGACTTGGCCAGGAAGACCGGGTCGCTGTCGATGTCGGTGGCCATCTGCGGGCGGTATTTGCCCATGAAGTCCTCGATATCGGCCTTGGTGCCTTCACCGGTCGGGCCGATCCAGCGGGCTTCGGCGTAGGGGCTCGGCTCGAAGATGACCTCCAGCCCGTATTCCTCGCCCAGACGGTCAGCCATGACCTCGAACTGCAGCTGACCGACGGCGCCGACGATGAAGTCCGAGCCGATCTCGGGGCGGAACAGCTGGGTCACGCCTTCCTCGGCCAGCCCCTCCAGCGCCTTCTTCAGGTGCTTGGCCTTCAGCGGATCCTTGACGCGCACGCGCTGCAGGATTTCGGGGGCGAAGTTCGGCAGGCCGGCGAAGCGGATCAGGCCGCTTTCCGACAGGCTGTCGCCGACGCGCAGCACACCGTGGTTCGGAATGCCGATCACGTCGCCGGCGAAGGCGTCCTCGGCCAGTTCACGGTCGCTGGCGAAGAACATGATGGGGGCGTTCACCGACAGCTGCTTGCCGGTATTCTGGACCTTCAGCTTCATGCCGCGCTTGAAGCTGCCGGAGGCCATGCGGAACATGGCGATGCGGTCGCGGTGGTTGGGGTCCATGTTGGCCTGGACCTTGAAGACGAAGCCGGTGACCTCGGCGGCGCCGGGCTCGACGGTCAGGTCGACCGGGGCGGGGGCGTTGCGGGTCTCGGGCGGTGCTTCTTTCCGGGCCTTCATGACCTTGGGCGCCGGGGCCCAGTCGCCGATGGCCTTCAGCAGTTCGTCGATGCCGAAGTGGCGCAGGGCCGAGCCCCACAGCACCGGGGTCATATGGCCTTCGAGGAAGGACTGGACGTTGAAGGCTGGATAGCCCGCCTCGACCAGTTCCTGCGCCTCCAGCAGGGCCTCATGTTCGCCTTCCTCGAAATACTGCGCGGCGTCGGCCAGCGGCAGGGCGTCGGGGTGGGGAACGTCTTCTTTCGAACCGGCGGGCTTCTTGGCATAGGGCTGGAACCGGCCCGTGCCCATCTCGACCATGCCGCGCAGGCGGTTGCCGCTCTCGGCGGGCCACCAGATCGGAGCGGGGTCCAACTGCAGGCGGGAGGCGATCTCGTCCAGCAGGGCCATCGGGTCCTGCGCCTCGCGGTCCAGCTTGTTGATGAAGGTGATGATCGGGATGTCGCGCAGGCGGCAGACCTCGAACAGC
>JAVHYH010000237.1:1699-4659 GCA_031119155.1 Brevundimonas sp. | reverse complement strand
CCTATTCCCTGACCCATCATTCCGGCGACTTTGTGGATAGCGCAATGAAGGTTCTAGTCCCCGTCAAACGGGTGATCGACTCCAACGTCAAGGCCCGTGTGAAGGCGGACCAGACCGGCGTCGATCTCGCGAACGTAAAAATGAGCATGAATCCCTTCGACGAAATCGCCGTCGAAGAGGCCGTGCGTCTCAAGGAAGGCAAGGAACACCATGCCGCCGGGACCGCGACCGAGATCGTCGTCGTCTCCATCGGCGTGACCCAGGCCCAGGAAACCATCCGCACCGCCCTGGCCATGGGCGCCGACCGCGGCATCCTGGTCCAGTCGGACGCCGATCTGGAGCCTCTGGCCGTCGCCAAGCTGCTCAAGGCGGTGGTCGATGAGGAGAAGCCGGATCTGGTACTGCTGGGCAAGCAGTCGATCGACGGCGACAACAATGCGGTCGGCCAGATGCTGGCGGCCCTGCTCGACTGGCCGCAGGCGACCTTCGCCGGCAAGCTGGAAATCGGCGGCGGCAAGGCGACTGTCACGCGTGAAGTCGACGGCGGCCTTCAGACCGTGGCGGCGGAACTCCCGGCGGTGGTCTCGGTGGACCTGCGCCTCAACACCCCGCGCTACGCCTCCCTGCCCAACATCATGAAGGCCAAGAAGAAGGAGATCGCCACCAAGGCGGTCGCCGACTACGGCGTCGACGTCGCGCCGCGCCTCAAGGTGCTCAAGGTCACCGAGCCGCCCAAGCGCTCGGCTGGCGTGAAGGTGGCTGACGCCGCCGAACTGGTTTCCAAGCTCAAGTCCGCGGGGGTCCTGTAATGGCCGTTCTCGTCATCGCCGACCACGACGGCTCGACCGTCCGCGACACCACCCACAAGACCGTCACCGCCGCCCTCGCCGTGTCGGGTGACGTGGATCTGCTGGTGCTGGGTCAGGGCGCCAAGGGCGTCGCTGACGCCGCCGCCAAGATCTCGGGCGTCCGCAAGGTCCTGCTGGCCGAGAGCGCCGGTCTGGGCAAGATGCTGGCCGAGGCCGTCGAGGCCACTGTCCTGCCGCTGGCCGCTGGCTACGACGCCGTGCTGACCCCGGCCAATACGGACGGTAAGAACTTTGCTCCCCGCCTGGCCGCCAAGCTCGACACCGCCCCGATCTCGGACATCGTCGAGGTCGTCTCGGCCGACACCTTCGTGCGCCCGATCTACGCGGGCAACGCGCTGGAGACCGTCCAGTCGTCGGACGCCAGGAAGGTCATCACCGTCCGTCCGACCGCCTTCGCCGCCGCCGCTGAAGGCGGTTCGGCCTCGGTGGAGACCGTGACCGGCGCCGACGCCGCCAAGACGACCTTCGTCTCGGAAGAGATGGTCAAGTCGGACCGCCCCGAACTGGGCGCCGCGAAGATCATCGTCTCGGGCGGTCGCGCCCTGGGTTCGGCGGAAGAGTTCCACGCCGTCATGGACCCGCTGGCCGACAAGCTGGGCGCCGCCGTCGGCGCCTCGCGCGCCGCCGTGGACGCCGGCTACGCCCCCAACGACTATCAGGTCGGCCAGACCGGCAAGGTCGTCGCCCCGGCGCTCTACATCGCCATCGGCATCTCGGGCGCCATCCAGCACCTGGCCGGCATGAAGGACTCCAAGGTCATCGTCGCGATCAACAAGGACGCCGACGCCCCGATCTTCCAGGTCGCCGACTACGGCCTGGTCGCCGACTACAAGACCGCCGTGCCGGAGCTGATGAAGGCCCTCGGCTGAGGGCTGCCACAGGCTGAATGAAGAGGGCGCGGTTCCGGAAGGGGCCGCGCCTTTTTCGTAAGACGGGCAGACTCAGCTTAGAAGCTTAGGCCACACTTTGTCTGCGATGAACGATATGTCCGAGGCTCCCGAAGACGATCCGGAAATTCGCGCTGCTCTCTTTGAGCAGGGCCTGTTGTCACCGGTCATTGAACAGTGGCGAACTGACTACCTCAGACAGCACGCGGAATGGTTCGACTTCGCAAGGATGATCAACAAACTGGCGATGAAGCTTTGGACTGGGCACTGGGATGGCATGCAGGGTGAAAAAATCACTGCGTTGAAGCCCACCGCGAGCCGGATCTTTGGCAGGGCCATCAACAATTTTGCTGCGACTGTGATCCTCTGCGAACGGGGCCTAGCGATTGAGGCAGCAGCCCTCGCCCGTTCCACAAGCGAGGCGAGCATTTGGCTCGGCTACATGGTGGAAAAACCCGACGAGGCGCTATCCGACTTGGACGCTGATGATATTCATAACTTCATCGGTCGCTACAAAGAGTTGCGCCGAGTATCCGAAATTTCGGGAGACTCGTTGTCTGTCGCCTATAGTCATGCTGAAGAAAAGAAGCTCAAGACAGCCCTAAATGGTAGGGAGAGGCCGAACTGGCAAAAGATCGCGCAGACCTATGGAACATCAAGTGCGTATATGAAGTTCCGGATAATCAGCGGGTTCTACAGCCATCTTTCTGGAGCATCATTGCAGCATCACATTCAGAGGGCTGGTGATAACACTGCCCTGAATATCCTTGGTCCTCACTCCGAGCAGATACCCCACGCCCTCTATTTCGCGTGTGATGCATTGGGAGACTGCGGTGCAGCTTACTCGGTCATCGTTGACGATCATTCCGCTGCTCAAGCGTTTCACGACGCCATTAAGCCCCTCAATGACCTTCGCGACGCTATCCCGCCTAAGTCAGCTTGAACCAGACCACCCTCCCCATCCGCCTCACCCCCGGCGCTTCGTCCGACCGTATCGACGGCTGGGACGTGGACCCGGACGGCCGCCCCATCCTCAAGGTTCGCGTCCGCGCCCGGCCCATCGAGGGCGAGGCCAATGCGGCGTTGCTGAAACTGATCGCCAAAACCCTGAACCTCCCCAAGTCGGCCGTGTCGCTGGAGCGGGGCGGGCAGTCGCGGGTGAAGCGGATCGCCGTGGACGGACTGTCGGCGGACGAGGTGCGGG
>JAVHYH010000237.1:0-1689 GCA_031119155.1 Brevundimonas sp. | reverse complement strand
CCGTATCGACGGCTGGGACATGGACCCCGACGGGCGTCCCGTTCTCAAGGTGCGCGTTCGCGCCCGGTCCGTGGAGGGCGAGGCCAACGCGGCCCTGCTCAAGCTGCTGGCCAAAACCCTGAAGCTCCCGAAGTCCCCGTGTCGCTGGAGCGGGGCGGGCAGTCGCGGCTGAAGCGGGTCGCCGTGGACGGACTGTCGTCGGACGAGGTGCGGGTGCGTCTTTCCGTTCCGGGATGAAATCGGCCTTTGACGGATCGGGCGACTGCCCCCTTTAATCCGCCCCGAGTTCGCGCCGCCATCATCGGGCCGGTGCAAAAGGGGAGCTGTTCATGAGACTTCGACGCCTCGGAGGCGCCAGCCTGGCCGCCATCGCCGTGCTGGCCCTCGGCGCCTGCGCCACCACCGGAAGCACGCCGCAGACCGACACCGCCTCGGCCCCGCGTGACCGCGCCGCCCTGCCGACCGGTCTGGATTACGCCGCCAATCCCGATCCCTATCCCTCGACCTATCGCGGCCTGCCGCGCGAGAATTTCGCCATCGTCGGCGGCACTGTCTATGACGGCGCGGGCCGCAAGTTCGAGAACGGCGTGGTCGTGGTCACCGAGGGCCGCGTGGCCGCCGTCGGCGACGCCTCCACGGCCATTCCGGCAGGCCACCGCACGGTGCAGGCCAATGGCCGCTTCGTGACCCCGGGCATCATCGACGTCCACTCGCACCTGGGCGTCTATCCCTCGCCGGGCGTGCAGGGGATGAGCGACGGCAACGAGGCCACCAATCCGAACACCGCCCAGGTCTGGGCCGAGCACAGCCTGTGGCCGCAGGATCCCGGCTTCAACGCCGCCCGCGCCGGCGGCGTGACCACCCTCCAGATCCTGCCCGGCTCGGCCAATCTGTTCGGCGGCCGCGGCGTGACCGTGCGCAATGTGCCGTCGGTGACCATGCAGGGCATGAAGCTGCCCGACGCCCCCTACGGCCTGAAGATGGCCTGCGGCGAGAACCCCTCGCGCGTCTATGGCGGTCGCAACCAGAGCCCGGCGACGGGCATGGGCAATATGGCCGGCTATCGCGCCGCCTTCATCGCCGCCCAGGACTATCGCGCCAAATGGGACAAGTGGCGCGCCGACGGCGAGGGCTCGCCGCCGACCCGCAATCTGCAGCTCGAGACCATCGCCGGGGTGCTGGACGGGTCGATCCTGATCCAGAACCACTGCTATCGCGCCGACGAGATGGCGATGATGATCGATCTGTCAAAGGAGTTCGGCTTCCGCATCACCGCATTCCACCACGCCATCGAGGCCTACAAGCTGGCGCCGCAACTGGCCCGTGAAGGCATCTGCGCCGACATGTGGACCGGCTGGTGGGGCTTCAAGATGGAGGCCCTGGACGCCGTGGAGGCCAATGCCGCCCTCGTCGACGCCCAGCCCGGCGGTTGCGCCGTCATCCATTCGGACGACGCCGAACTGACCCAGCGCCTCAATCAGGAAGCCGCCGCCGCCCTCGCCGCCGGTCGCCGCATCGGCATGAACATCCCGGAGGAGCGGGCGATCAGCTGGATCACCCTGAACGCCGCCCGCTCGCTCGGCATCGCCGACCAGACCGGCTCGCTGGAGAACGGCAAGCGCGCCGACGTCGTCATCTGGAGCGCCGATCCCTTCTCGATCTACGCCCGCGCCGATCAGGTCTTCATCG
>JAVHYH010000236.1 GCA_031119155.1 Brevundimonas sp. | reverse complement strand
CCCGGCATCACCGGCTCGCTGCTGTTCTTCTTCTTCGGCCAGATCAAGGGCTACGGGCACACCGAGGCCTCGCTCTTCATGCTGTTCTATTTCGTGGCCGGGCTGGTCGGCGCGCCCTTCTGGGCCTGGCTGGCGACCCGGGTCGGCAAGGACAAGGCGCTGGCCATCGCCAGCCTCGCCTTCGCGGGCCTGTACATCGGCGCGACACTCGTGCCCGGCGGCAACTTCATTCTGACGGCCGTCGTCATGTTCCTGGCCGGCCTGCCCTATGCCGCGGGCCTATTCCTGCTGCGCGCCATGATGGCCGATGTGGGCGACGAGGTGCGGCTGGAGACCGGCGTGGACCGGACCGGCCTGATGTTCTCCATCCTGTCCGCCACCACCAAGGTCGGCCATGTGGTCGCCCTGATCCCCTATCTGATCCTGCAGTGGGTGGGCTTCAAGGCGATCCCCCCGGTCGGCGGGAACAGCCAGTTCTCGCTCATCGCCCTGCAGGTGCTCTTCATCCTGCTGCCCGGTCTGCTGCTGGCCGCCGCCGCGCTGGTGCTGAAGAACTACCCCCTCACCCCCGCCCGCCACGACGAGATCCGCACGGCCCTCGAGGCCCGCGACGCCAAGACCGAGACTGCATGACCACGCCTGTCGACCGCCTGAACGCCATCATGGCCCAGCTCCGCGCACCCGTGGGCGGCTGCCCGTGGGACCTGGAGCAGACCTTCGAGACCATCGCCCCCTATACGCTGGAGGAGGCCTATGAGGTCGCCGACGCCATCGAGCGCAAGGACTGGACCGAGCTGAAGTCCGAACTGGGCGACCTGCTGTTCCAGGTCGTCTTCCACGCCCGCATGGCCGAGGAGCAGGGCCTGTTCGTCTTCGACGACGTGGCGAACGCCATCGCCGACAAGCTGGAGCGCCGTCACCCCCACGTCTTCGGAGACGAGGCGGCCAAGGCGGACGGGGCGGCGCAGAAGGCCCGCTGGGAGGACATCAAGGCCGCCGAGCGCGCGGCCAAGGCCCAGCACGGCGTGCTGGACGACGTGCCCGTCGGCCTGCCCGCCCTCGCCCGCGCCGCCAAGCTGACCAGGCGCGCCGCCCGCGTCGGCTTCGACTGGCCCTCGACCGACGAGGTGTTCGACAAGCTGCACGAAGAGGTCGCCGAGTTGCGGGCCGAGATCGCCGCGGGCGATCTGGACAAGGCGAAGGGCGAGGTCGGGGACCTGCTGTTCGTCGTCGCCAACCTGGCCCGCAAGCTGGGCGTCGAGCCGGAGGACGCCCTGCGCGGCTCCAACGCCAAGTTCGTCCGCCGCTTCGGCTTTATCGAGGCGGAACTGGCCAAGGCGGGCAAGACGCCGGAGCAGTCGGATCTCGCCGAGATGGACGGCCTGTGGAACGCGGCCAAGGCGGCGGAGCGGGCATGACGGCCGACAAGCACGATCCCGGCGGCAAGGTCCGGCTGGCCCTGATGCCGGGGGTCAACGGCGACGCGACCTTCAGCGATGACGGCCGCTATCGCCAGCTGATGCGGCGCTGGCTGGGGGACGTCTTCCCCGACCGCTACGTCCTGTTCATCGGCATGAACCCCTCGACGGCGGACGGCACGGTCAACGACCCCACCTGCGCCCGCGAATGGACCTTCGCCCAGCGCGAGGGCTTCGACGCCATGGTCAAGGCCAACGTCGGCGACTACCGCGCCACCGATCCCAAGATGCTGCTGGTGCCGGGCGTGGAGGCCTCTTCCCCCGACAATCTGCCCGCCATCCGCAAGGCGGCGGCGGGGGCCGGGCTGGTGGTCCTGTGCCACGGTAAGCTGAACAAGGCGCTGGCCCCGGCGGGCAAGGCCCTGATCGACGCGCTACGGGCGGACGGGACAGAGCTGTGGTGCCTCGGAACCAACGGCGACGGCAGTCCGAAACACCCCCTCTACCTGCGGGCCGACACGCCGCTGAGGCGCTACGAAGCCTAGCTGTACCTCAACTCCTGCAGGTCGATCTCGCGGATCAGGCGTTTGGCGGTGGTCTCGTCGATCAGGCGGGCGCGGGCCATGCGGCCCAGCTCGGTGCGTTCGGCGGCCAGCCCCACCAGCCGCAGGCGGCGCTCGACCGCATCGGTCAGCCGGACCGCCTCGATCTCGTCCGCGTCGGTGCGGGTGCGGTTCTCGATCCGGTGGCGGTACAGCTCCATGATCCGGCTGGCGACGTCGTTATAGAGGTCCGGGTTCGGCTTGCCCTCGGCCATGGCGTGGGAGGCGTCCTCGATGGCGCGCAGGGCGGCGGAGGCGGCGGCGACCCGGCCCTCGTCCTCCTCACGCTCATGCGACGGTTCGGGCGGCAGTTCGACGCCCTTGAGCAGTTTCGGCAGGGCGATGGTCGCCACCACCAGCGAGACGATGATCACCGACGCCGCCAGGAAGATGGCCAGGGTCCGCGACGGCATCGGCGAGCCGTCGGCCAGGGTGAAGGGCACGGTCAGGATGCCGGCCAAGGTGATCGCCCCGCGCACGCCGGCCAGCGACATGACGGCGGTCAGGCGCAGGCCGACCTTGGGCGGCGGCCCCTTCTGGCGCTTGCGGAACAGGGTCAGGCGCAGCGAGGTCCACACCCAGATGAAGCGCAGGGCCGCCAGCGCCGTGACGATCACCGCCACATAGACCGCCAGCCACCAGACCTCGGGCCGGCTGGTGCCCGCGACCACCTCGGCCGCGCGGGCCATGATGGACGGCATCTGCTCGCCGAGGATGACGAAGATCAGGCCGTTGGCGACGAACTGGACCGTGTCCCAGACCACGGCGCGACGGATGCGGGTCATGGCCAGCGACTGGCCGCCATAGCCGCCGCGCTCGGTGAAGCTCATGGTCACCCCGGCGGCGACGGCGGCGAGGATGCCTGACGCGTGGAGCTTCTCGGCCACCAGATAGGCGGCGAAGGGGATCAGCAGGCTGATCAGGATCTGGGCGCCGACATCCTCGCCCCAGCGGCGGCTGATCCAGCTCTTGGCGAAGCTGATGACCAGCGTCACAGCCACGCCCGCCGCCACGCCCGCCAGCGCCAGCCACAGGAAACTGCCCACCGCCTCATGCAGGACGAAGGCCCCGGTCGAGGCCGCGGCGATGGCCAGCCGCATGCAGGTCAGGCCGGTCGCGTCGTTCAGCAGCGACTCGCCCTCGAGGATGTGCATCAGCCGCTTGGGAATGCCCGCGCGCGAGGCGATAGCCTGAACCGCGATGGGATCGGTCGGCGACAGGATGGCGGCCAGGGCGAAAGCCACCGCCAGCGGCATCTCCGGGATCATCCAGTACATCAGCAGGCCCAGGCCGATGACGGTGAACAGCACCAGTCCGAGGGCCAGTTCGAGGATCACCGCCCGGTCACGGAACAGATCTTCCTTGGGGATCCGCCAGCCGTCGAGGAACAGCAGCGGCGGCAGGAAGAGCAGGAAGAAGATGTCCGGCTCCAGCTCCACCGCCTTGCCGGTGACCAGCACGATCCCGGCCCCCAGCGCGATCTGGACCAGCGGCAGGGCGATGCGGGTGATGCGGGCGATCGAGCCGGAGACCACCACGGCCAGAAGCAGCAACAGGGTGGTCTCGATCAGATGCATCCAGCGCCCTCCCCGGCGTCCGAAAATGTGCACTCAAAAAATTTTCGAGTGCACATCGTGCACAAATTGGACCTAAGTTCTTGAAAGTAATCAGATCGACAGTGGACAAAAGTGCACATTTCGAGTGCACATTTGTCCACTCCGCCGTCGCTTCAGTCCCTCACCGCGCCCCCGGCGAGCCACCGCGTCTTCTGACGCATCGGCATCATGACATGCCGATGCGTCAAAAATGGACGCACGATCAGCTGAACTGCCGCTCGTAGCGACCCAGCGCCGCCGGATGCAGGCGGACCGTCACATGGGTGCGGCCCTCGTCGTCCGTCTCGCGCCCGGTGACCCGACCGTTGGCGTAGAGCCAGGCCAGGGCCTCGCCCTGCTGCGGCTCAAGCGTGAACTCGCTTTCCGGATCATCGTCGATCAGACCGGCGATGGTCTCGCGCAGGGGATCGATCCCCTCCCCGGTCCAGGCCGAGACGGCGACGGCCTTGCCCTGCGCCCGCAGTCGTTCGGCATGACCGAGGATGGTCTCGCGGGCCTCATCGTCCAGCAGGTCGATCTTGTTCCAGACCTCGAGAATCTTGCGGGTCTTGCCCTCGACGGCGGGAATCTGCTCCAGCACCGCCTCGACGTCCTTCGCCTGGGCGTCGGAGTCCGGGCTGGCGATGTCGCGGACGTGCAGGATCAGGTCGGCCTCGCCCACCTCCTCCAGCGTGGCGCGGAAGCTCTCGACCAGTTCGTGCGGCAGGTCGGAGATGAAGCCGACGGTGTCGGCCACGATGGCCGGACGCCCCTGCGGCAGGCGGATGGTCCGCTGGGTGGTGTCCAGCGTGGCGAACAGCAGGTCCTTGGCGAAGACCTCCGAGCCCGTCAGCCGGTTGAACAGGGTCGACTTGCCGGCGTTGGTATAGCCGACCAGCGCCACCGTCGGGAACGGCACCTTCTGGCGGGCCTTGCGGTGCAGGCCGCGGGTGCGGCGCACCTCCTCCAGCTCGGCCTTCAGCCGGACGATGCGGTCGGCGATCAGGCGGCGGTCGATCTCGATCTGGGTTTCCCCCGGACCGCCGGTCGAGCCGGTGCCGCCCCGTTGCCGCTCAAGGTGGGTCCAGG
>JAVHYH010000235.1 GCA_031119155.1 Brevundimonas sp. | reverse complement strand
ACCCTGACCCTGATGATGGCGCTGGAGCGGTTGTCGCCGCTGGAGCGCGCGGCCTTCCTGCTGCACGACGTCTTCGCCGTACCGATGGACGAGATCGCCGGGACGCTGGGCCGCGACGCCGCCGCCGTGCGCCAGTTGGCCGTCCGCGCCCGCAAGCATGTGCAGTCGGCCCGGCCCCGCTATCCGGTCGCGCCCGAGGAAGGCGACCGGATCGCACAAGCCTTCTTCCGCGCCACCAACAGCGGCGATGTGACGGGCCTGCGCGCCCTGCTGGCCGATGGCGTCGTCCTGACCGCCGACGGCGGCGGCAAGGCCAACGCCTGGCTGCGGCCCATCATCGGTCTGGACCGGATCGTGCGCCTGTTCGGCGGCTTGCACCGCAAGCTCACCCTGCCGGCCGTTCTCGTTCGCTGGGCCCGCATCGACGGCCTGTACGGCTATGTCAGCTACGAACGGGACGGCATGCTGCAGACGACCGCGCTGGAGATCGAAGACGGGCGGATCACCGCCGTCTACATCACCCGCAACCCGGACAAGCTGGCCAGGCTGGGCCTGCCGGGATCGAGCACGGCGCTTCACTGACCCGTCGTATCGGCGTAGGTCTGTTCCTTCACGGGAGCGAGATCATGGCCGGCCTCAAGGACAAGCGCGGCTTTATCGACAAGGACCGGCTGGACCTGTCCGAACGTCAGGCCGTCGAATACTGGATGAAGCGCTGGGGCGTCACCCGCGACCAGATCACCACGGCCCACCGCAAGGTCGGCTGGATGACCAAGGACATCGCGGCGGAGCTGGGGAAGAAGCGATGACCCGGCAGGCGGGGCCCGTCCTGCTCGCGCTCGGGATCGCCGGCTGCGCGACCCTCCCCGCCCCCGAGCAGCGTCTGGCGGCGTTCGAGGCGCGAGCGGAGATGTGCGCCCACTGGGGCGGCGAGTACGACTATGATGCGGAACGCGCGGCGCAGATCCGCGCCGGGCTCAGGGAAGGCCGCTGCGACGCCCTGGATGAGGACGCCGCCGCGCTGAAGGCCGCCTACCGATCGAACCCCGCCGCCCTCGCCCGGATCGACGCCGCCATGGCGGCCTTTCAATAGAACGAAAGCCGCCCCCGACCGGAGGCGGCTCCGGTCCTTACATGTGCAGCATGCGGCCGTAGGCGTCGAGCTGCGCCTCGTGCATGGCTTCCGACATGGTCGGGTGCGGATAGACGATGCCGTGCATGTCCTCTTCCGTCGCCTCCATGGTGATGGCGGTGACGTAGCCCTGGATCATCTCGGTGACCTCGTGGCCGATCATGTGGGCGCCGATCAGGGCGCCGGTCTTCGCGTCGAAGATGGTCTTCACGAAGCCCTCGGTCTCGCCGGCGGCGACGGCCTTGCCGTTCACCTTGAACGGGAAGCGGCCGACCTTGACCTCACGCTTCTCGGCGCGGGCGGCCTGTTCGGTGACGCCGACCGAGGCGACCTGCGGCTGGGTGTAGGTGCAGCCGGCGATCGGCGAGACGACGTTCGGGGTCTTGTAGCCGGCGATGTATTCGGCGGCGTGGATGCCCTCGTGCGAGGCCTTGTGCGCCAGCCAGGGCGCGCCGGCGCAGTCGCCGATGGCGAACAGGCCCTTCACATTGGTCTGGCAGTGGCTGTCGATCTTGATGTGGCCGCGATCCAGCTCGACGCCCAGCGCCTCCAGACCGATGCCGTCGGTGTTAGCCGTGATGCCGACGGCCGAGATGCAGACCTCGGCTTCCAGGCTCTCGGCCTTGCCGCCGATCTCGACATCGACCTTCACGCCCGAGGCGGTCTTGGAGACCTTGGTCACCTTGGCGCCGACGCGGAACTTGATGCCGCGCTTCTCCAGCGCCTTCTGGGCGGCCTTGGAGATTTCCTCGTCCTCGACCGGCATGATGCGCTCGACCGCTTCCACGACCGTAACTTCCGCGCCCAGGGCGCGGTAGAAGCTGGCGAATTCCAGACCGATGGCGCCCGAGCCGATGACCACGAAGGTCTTCGGCAGTTTCTTCGGCGCCAGGGCGTCGCGATAGGCCCAGATCTTGTCGCCGTCGGCTTCCAGGCCGATCTGCGGCAGGGCGCGGGCGCGGGCGCCGACGGCCAGCATGACCGCCTTGGCCTCGACCGTGCGCGAGCCGCCGGCCTTCAGATCGATGACGACCTTGGGCGCAGCGGCGCCCTTCTCCAGCTTGGCCGAACCCTCGATCACCTCGATCTTGTTCTTCTTCATCAAGAAGGTGACGCCCTTGTTCATCGTCGCCGCGACGCCGCGCGAGCGCTGGATGATGGCGTCGAAGTCGAACGAGGCGCCGGTCGCCGACAGGCCGTAGTCCTTCAGGTGCGACAGGCTTTCGTACTTCTCACCGGACTTCAGCAGGGCCTTGGTCGGGATACAGCCCCAGTTCAGGCAGATGCCGCCCAGCGACTCGCGCTCGACGATGGCGACCTTCTGGCCCAGCTGCGAGGCGCGGATGGCGGCGACATAGCCGCCCGGGCCCGAACCGATGATGACGAGATCGAATTCAGCAGCCATGGTCAGATCAACTTCTCAATGTCGGCCTTGATGGCCTTGGGTTCGACCTGGGGCGCGTAGCGGGCGACCACCCTGCCCTCCCGGTCGGTCAGGAATTTGGTGAAGTTCCACTTCACGTCACGCGTGCCCAGAAGGCCGCGCTTCTGGCGGGTCAGCCAGTCGTAGAGCGGATGCCGGTCGGGGCCGTTGACCTCGATCTTGTCGAACATCGGAAATTCGACGCCGTAGGTCGTGGAGCAGAAGCTGGCGATCTCGTCCGCCCGCCCCGGCTCCTGCGCCCCGAACTGGTTGCAGGGGAAGCCCAGCACCTCGAACGGCCGGTCGGCCAGCTCCCGGTGCAGGGCCTCAAGCCCCTCGTACTGCGGGGTGAAGCCGCAGCGCGAGGCGACGTTGACGATCAGCAGGGCCTTCCCCGCGAACCGGGACAGCGGAACCTCGGTCCCGTCGATCCCGGCGGCGGTGAAGTCATAGACCGAGGTCATGCCCTGCCCTCGCCTTACGCCAGCATCGTGACGGGATCTTCGATCAGCGGCTTGAACGCCTGCAGGAAGCGGGCGCCCGTCGCGCCGTCGACGACGCGGTGATCGCAGGTCATCGTCACGGTCATGACCGTGGCGACGGCCAGCTGACCGTTCCTGACGACCGGACGCTGCTCGCCCGCGCCGACGCTCATGATCGCGCCTTGCGGCTCGTTGATGATCGACGAGAACTGCTTGATGCCGAACATGCCCAGGTTGGACACCGAGAAGGTGCCGCCCTGGAACTCTTCCGGCTTCAGCTTGCGGTCACGGGCGCGCTTGGCCAGGTCCTTGGACTCGGTGGCGATCTGCGACAGCGACTTCAGCTCGGCCTTGCGGATGATCGGGGTGATCAGGCCGCCGTCGATCGCCACCGCCATCGCCACGTCGGCGTTGTGGTGCATGGCGATGCCTTCGGGCGTGTAGCTGGCATTGGCCTCCGGCACCGCCTTCAGGGCCATGGCGGCGGCCTTGATGACGAAGTCGTTGACCGAGACCTTCACGCCGCTCTTTTCGAGCAGGGCGTTGACCTTGGCGCGGGCGGCCAACAGCGCGTCGATTTCGACGTCGATGAACAGCGGGAAGTGCGGCACCTGCTGGATCGACTCGACCATGCGGCGAGCGATGGCCTTCTTCATGCCGTCCAGCGGGATCAGGTCGTAGCTGCCGTCCGGAATGCCCATCTGGGCCAGCGACTGGACCGGACGCGAGGCGATGCCCGAAGCGGCAGCCGCCGCAGCCGGCTTGGCGCCGCCCTTGGGTGCACCCTCGACGTCACGCTTGACGATCCGGCCATGCGGTCCTGTGCCCTTGATCGACGCCAGATCGACGCCGTTCTGGGCGGCCAGACGACGGGCCAGCGGCGAGGCGAACAGGCGCCCGCCGTCGGCGGCCTTCGGCGCGGCCGGAGCCGCCTTGGGCGCTTCGACCTTGGCGGCCGGAGCGGCGGCCTCGGCCTTGGGCGCTTCCGCAGCCTTGGGCGCGTCCGCCTTGGGAGCCGGAGCGGCGGTGCCGCCCTCGTCCTTCAGGCGGGCGATCGGCGTGTTCACCTTCACCCCCTCGGAGCCTTCGGCCACGAGGATTTCGGTGATCTCGCCCTCGTCCACGGCCTCGACTTCCATCGTGGCCTTGTCGGTTTCGATCTCGGCGATCACATCGCCCGCCTTGACCACGTCGCCCGCCTTCACGTGCCACTTGGCCAGGACGCCCTCCTCCATGGTCGGAGACAGGGCGGGCATCAGGATGTCGGTCACGCGGTCTCTCCCTGACCGCCCCCCGCCGCCAGGCGGTGCGCTTCTTCCCAGCCGTTGAGGATCTGCTGGAAGGCTTCCTCGCGATCCAGACCGACGTTCGCCTCATAGGCGCGCGAGAAGTTGTAGGCGAGTTCCGCCAGGATGGCGCCGGCCAGCTTGGGATCCTTCGGCGCCGGCCGAATGATCGCCTGCGGACGTTCGCCGACCCACCAGACGCGGATCAGTTCGATGACCTCATCCAGGTTGCCGTGCTGCAGCGCGGGGTCCGGGATCGGCAGAGCCTTGGTTTCAACCGACATAAGTCACCTTCCGGACAGCGTCCACGATCTTGTCCACGCCGGGCAGAGACAGCGCTTCCAGGTTGGCTGCATAGGGCAGAGGCACGTCTTCCTGGTGCACCCGCAGCGGCGGCGCATCCAGATAGTCGAAGGCGTGTTCGATCACGCGGGCCACCA
>JAVHYH010000234.1 GCA_031119155.1 Brevundimonas sp. | reverse complement strand
CCAGCCGCGGCAGGGCGGCCTGATAGACATAGGCGGCGAAGAACCAGCCCAGATCGCGCCCGGCCTCCTCGTTGACGATGCGGATGAAGTCCGGGGTCGTGCGATAGACCGGCCGGAAATTCCCCGGCCTCGGATCAGGCCGGTCGTAGACCAGCCGCGTCAGGCTGCGGAAGAAGGCCTCGTCCCCGATCAGCAGTCTCAGCGAATGGGCGACCAGCGCCCCCTTGTAATAGAGGTCCAGCCCCGGCCCGGTGGCGTCCGTATAGACGGTGCCCGAATCCTGCGGCCGACCCGAGACCAGGGGGAAGCGGTTGGAGAGCGACTTGCGCATCTCGGCCAGCTCCGCCTCCATATAGCGGTCGCCGTTCAGCCAGCGGGCGTAGAGGGGCTGCATGTATGTGCCCAGCCCCTCGTGCAGCCACATGTCGTCCCAGCTGGCGTTGGTCATCTGGTTGCCGAACCATTCGTGCGCCAGTTCGTGGTGCAGCAGCCAGTCGTAGCCCTTGCCGTCCAGCCGGTAGCCGTTGCCGTAGGCGTTGATGGTCTGGTGCTCCATGCCCAGGTGCGGGGTCTCGACCACGCCCATCTTCTCGTCGCCGAACGGGAAGGGGCCGACGGTAGATTCGTAGAAGTCCATCATCGGGGCGAACTCGGCGAACAGGGCCTGGACCTTGGCCGGGTCGTCGCTGCGCAGATACCAGTAGGACATCGGGATCGTGTTGCCGAAGCGGCTGCGATAGTCGGCGCGAATCTCCTCGTACGGCCCGATGTTCAGGGCGATGGCGTAGGTGTTCGGATTGGCCGCCGACCAGTTCCAGGTCGTCCAGCCGTCGCCGTGGTCTTCGGTCCCCAGGAAGCGGCCGTTGGAGGGGGCGGCGAGGTCGGACGGGATGGTGATGTGCAGGTCCACGCGGCCCGGCTCGGCCAGCGGGCTGTCGATACAGGGCCAGAAGATGTCGCAGCCCTCGGGCTGGACGGCGGTGGCGATCCACGGCTTGCCGTCGGGCGAAGTGGCCCAGACGAAGCCGCCGTCCCACGGGGCGCGCGGCGCGACACGCGGGGCGCCCGCGTAGGCGATGCGGATCTGCACCTTGTCGCCGGCGGCCAAATCGCGCCCGAGGTCGATCCAGAGACGGCCTTCCGGATTGCGCCAGCCGCCGTCGCCCTCTCCCGTGTTCTGCTGGATCTCGCGGCCGTCCACCTGAACGGAGGAGATGGGCAGCAGGGTGTCCAGCTCCAGCGGCAGGATGCTGACCGGGGCGAGGGCGGTGAAGTCGAGGACGGCGACGCCCTCGATGGCCTTCTCGTCCGGAATGACCTTGATCGACAGGTCGGCCTTGTCGAAGCGGACGGCCTCCTGCTCCGGGGTGCGGGGCTGATCCGTGGCGAGGGTGAAGGGGGTCGATTCGCGGGCGGTCTCCACCGTCGCGGGGTCAGTCTCCTGCGCGACCGCGGGCGCGGCGAAGGCGAGCAGGGAAGCGCCCAGAAGGGCGGCGCGGCGGATGGATTTGGACACGTGTGCAGGCTCCCCGGCGAACAGGCGGGCAGACTGGCCGGGCGAACCCTTTCAGGCAAACAAAAAGGCCGGCGTTTCCACCGGCCTTTTCAGAACTCTGGAAGCAGCGCGGCTTAGGCGGCGGCTTGCTCGGCCAGCTTGGCCTTGACCTGGCGCTTGATGCGCTGGGCGGCGATCGACAGCTGCTCGTCGCGGGCCTTGACGATGAAGGCGTCCAGGCCGCCCTTGTAGTCGAGGGTGCGCAGGGCGGCGTTCGAGATCCGCAGCGAGAAGGTCTGACCCAGGGCGTCCGAGGTCACCTTGACGGCCTTCAGCGACGGCAGGAAGCGGCGCTTGGTCTTGATGTTCGAGTGGCTCACGCTGTTGCCGACCATGGGGCCGATACCGGTGAGTTCGCAACGACGCGACATCTGACTATCCTTCGGAGCGGTCCGCGACGGGCGCAGACGCATGAAACAGGTGCGCGCGAGACACCGTCCAGCGCGAGAGGTGGGGCGTATAGAGGAAGAGTCCGGCGGGCGTCAAGGCGTCTGGAGGCGTGCAACCGTTCAGCCGCCGTTCAATTCCGGCCATATATCCCGTTTACCCATGAACGGACCCAATTCACGAGGGGCAAGGATGAAGACCAGACTGACCCGAGCCGCCGCCGTCGCTGTTCCCGCCGTCGCCGGCGCCCTGCTGCTGGCCGCCCCGGCGACCCCGCGTGCGGCCCAGACCGGCCCCGCCACCGTGCTGCCCGGCTACTGGGAATACACCACCAGCGCGGTGGGCGTGCGCGACACCGAGCAGAAGTGCGTGCGCCCCAGCGAGATCAACCGATTCTTCGGCGGCCTGTCGACGCGCCGGTGGTCCTGCACCTATCCCGTGCGTCAGGTCGGCAACGGCAACGCCCGCTTCGAGGGCACCTGCACCGACCGCAAGAATCGCCGGGTGAACGTACGGCTGAACGGCACCTATACGCAGGAGAGCTTCAGCTTCCGCGGCGGTGCCCAGCTGGCGCGTGGCACGCCCTACCTGCCGGCCTCGATCAATGCGCGCCGCATCAGCGCGACCTGCCCGGCCGACGCCGAGTATTTCTGAGGCGCTGAACGCCTGAACGAGGAGGCCCGGGCGCGATCCCGGGCCTTTTTGCGCCCGGGCCTTCTTGCGTCAGTGGGCGGCGCCGGGCTTCAGGCGCGCGACCTGATGCAGGACGAAGGCGACCACCCCGCCGACGACCACGCCGATCACCGCCGAGATCAGGGCGGTGGTCAGCCAGCCCAGCAGACCGCCCAGCGGGCCGGTTGCATGGGCGACGGCGTGGGCCAGATGCTCGACCGGAACGGCGGGCCAGTGCAGCCCAAGCTCATGCGCGCCATGCATCAGGATGCCGCCGCCGACCCACAGCATGGCGAAGGTGCCGATCACCGACAGGGCCGCCATGACGACCGGCATGCCCTTCACCAGCCCCCGCCCGACGGTCTGGCTCAGGCGCGAGGACTTCTGCGCCATGTGCAGGCCGATGTCGTCCATCTTCACGATCAGGCCCACCGCGCCATAGACCACCACCGTCATCGCCAGGCCGACCACGACCAGCACGCCCGCCTGGACCGGTAGGGGGCGGTCGGCGACATCGTTCAGGGCGATGACCATGATCTCGGCGGACAGGATCAGGTCGGTGCGCACCGCGCCGGACACGGTCTTCTTCTCCAGATGCGCGGGGTCGTCGGTGACGGGGGCTTCGTCCTCGTGGTGCCCGCCGCCGAACATCTCCAGCAGCTTCTCCGCGCCTTCGAAACACAGATAGGTTCCGCCCAGCATCAGGATGGGCGTCAGTGCCCAGGGCGCGAAGCTGGTGAGCAGCAGGGCGACCGGCAGGATCAGCAGCAGCTTGTTGCGGATCGAGCCGACGGCGATCTTGCCGATGATCGGCAGTTCGCGGCTGGGCTCCAGGCCGGTGACGTATTTCGGCGTGACGGCGGCGTCGTCGATCACCACCCCGGCCGCCTTGGACCCCGCCTTGCCCGCCGCCGCGCTGACATCATCCAGTGACGCTGCCGCCAGCTTGGCGATCCCCGCCACGTCATCGAGCAGGGCGATAAGTCCGGAGGGCATGGCAGGCCTGGGCGCGAGTGGTTGGGAGGCTCGCAGGGTTAGGGCAGGTCCGTCCCCGTGTCGATGCGTCGCGCGGCGTCAGGCCGCCAGCGCCGCGCCGTCATCCTCGGCGCCGGTGAGCGCCTCGACCAGCCAGCGGGTGGCGGGGTCCGTGTCCGAACGTTCGTGCCAGGCGAGGTAGTAGTCGAAGGCTGGCAGGGGCAGGGGCGGGGTGAAGGTCGCGAGGCCGTAGAGGTTCGCGAAATGGCGGGCCGCTCGGGTCGGCAGGACGGCGAGGGCGTCCGCGCCGGAGACCAGCAGGGGAATGCTGGAGAAGCTGGGCGCTGAAACCAGCAACCGGCGCCGGGCGATATCGACCCCGTCCGAGGCCAGCGGCTCGTCGAAGCCGTCACCGACGAGGGCGGCGACATGGGGCCAGTCGAAGAAGCGGTCGGCGGTCAGGGGCGCGGACAGGATCGGATGGTCGGGGCGGCACAGGCCGGTCCGGGTTTCGGTGAAGAGGCGACGCCAGCGCACGCCGGCCTGCTCGGGCGGATAGCCGATCACAACCACGTCCAGCCGCCCTTCCGACAGGCGCTTCAGGCTGGCCGACGTCAGCGCCTCGAGTTCGAGCGACAGGCCTGGCGCAGAGCGGGTGATGACCGGCAGGCCGGGGGCGATGACGGAGAGGATGCCGTAGTCGGTCGAGGCGATCCGGAAGGCGCGCTCCAGCCGGGCAGGCTCGAACTCCCGCGCCAGCAGCAGATCCTCGCCCGAGCTCAGCCAGCGGCGCAGCGGGTCGGCCAGGCCCTCGGCGCGCGGGGTCAGCACCATGCCGCCGCGCCCGCGCACCAGCAGGGGGTCATCCAGCTGGTCTCGCAGGCGGGCGAGGATCCGGCTCATGGCGGGCTGGCTGACGCCCATGCGCTCGGCCGCTCGGGAAACGCTGCGCGTGTCCAGCAGGGCCTCAAGGCTGGAGAGCAGGCGCAGGTCGGGGCGGCGATCAGGCATCAGGTCGTTCCATATCGAAAACGCATACGGCCCATGACCATCCAGTCATGGCTGCTGTTGCGAATGACTATTAGATGCGGCTCCGCTTGGTTCGCAACCGCGTCCGGGCGATTTCAGCGCCGCGAGACCCCTCCCAGATCGTCCCGTCGAGCGCATTTCAGGGG
>JAVHYH010000233.1 GCA_031119155.1 Brevundimonas sp. | reverse complement strand
CGGCGGCGCATATAGGCCTCCAGCACGCGCCACAGGACCCAGCCCTTGGGGTGCCAGAAGACCATGCCCCGGCCCTCTTCCTGCATGTGGAAGAGCTCCATGGCCTTGCCGACCTTGCGGTGGTCGCGCTTTTCGGCCTCTTCCAGACGCTGCATGTGGGCGTCGAGGTCTTCCTTGGTCGCCCAGGCGGTGCCGTAGATGCGCTGCAGCTGCTCGCGCTTGGAGTCCCCGCGCCAGTAGGCGCCGGCCAGCTTGGTCAGCTTGAACGCCTTGCCGACGTGACGCGTCGAGGGGAAGTGCGGCCCCCGGCACAGGTCGATCCAGTCGCCCTGCTTGTACAGTGTGATCGTCTCCGTCCCCGGCAGGTCGCGGATCAGCTCGGCCTTGAACTTCTCGCCGCGCTCTTCGAAGAACTGGATCGCGTCCGCCCGTTCCCAGACCTCGCGCTCGAACTTGGCGTCCTTGTCGACGATCTTCGCCATCTGCTTCTCGATGGCGGCGAAGTCGTCGGTCGAGAACGGCTCCTCGCGGAAGAAGTCATAATAGAAGCCGTCGTCGATGGCCGGGCCGATGGTGACCTGGGTGCCCGGGAACAGCGTCTGCACGGCCTCGGCCAGCACGTGGGCCGTGTCGTGGCGGATGGTCTCCAGCGCCTCGGGATCGTCGCGCATGATCAGGCGGAAGTCGCCGCCGGCCTCCAGCACGCGGCGCATGTCGCGCTGCTCGCCGTTCAGTTCGGCCAGCACGGCCTTCTTGGCCAGCGACGGCGAGATGGAGGTGGCCACGTCAAACGCCGTGGCGCCGTCGGGATACTGGCGCACGGCGCCGTCGGGGAATTTCAGGTCGATCATCGGTCTGTCTTTTCGGGCGGCGGCGGCACCGGATCATAGGTCCAGTCCATGCCGCTGAAGGGATGGCATTTACAGAGGCGTCGGACGGTGAGCCATCCCCCCCGGAGCGGGCCGTGCTGGATCAGCGCGTCCCGCCCGTAGTCGGAGCAGGTCGGACGGAACCGGCACTGCTGCCCGATCAGGGGCGACAGCGTCACCTTGTACCCGCGATGGGCAAGGCGGACGCCGCGTTCGTAGAGGGTATCGCCGAGGGCCATGTCGGTTGTGCTTATCGACCGCGAGGGCGGTTACGACAAGCGACGATCAGGCCGCACCGGCGAGCCTAGTTCGTGTGTCGGGGCTCTTGCGGCCGAGTGCCTGCGCGACGGCCTCCAGCGTCGCCTCGATGGCGACCATGGTCGAGGCGTGGCGCGCCGGATAATCCGCCACCTGCTTCAGGGCGCGCAGGCCCTCGAACCGGCCCTCGGGGCCTTCGCCGCCGGACTTGAGCATGGCCAGCATGGCGTCGCGCGCCACGGTCAGCTCCTCGACCGAGGCGCCGATCACGCTTTCACCCAGCACGCCGGCGGCGGCCTGGCCGAGGGCGCAGGCCTTCACATCCTGGGCGAAGCCTTCGATCCGCCCATCGGCGTCCAGCGTCACATCGACGACAGCCTTTGAGCCGCACAGCTTGGCGACCCGCTCGCCCGTGCCTTCAGGCGCGGCCAGCCGCCCGCTGTGCGGCAGGTTCGCCGCCAGCGTCAGGATGCGCGTGCTGTAGAGCTCGTCGATCATGGCCGGGAAGATAGGGGCTGCGGGCAGGGGAGGGAAGGCGGCGCCTCACCCGCCCTGCAGCGAACCCCAGGTCCGGGCCGTCGTGGCGGCGGCCTGTTGTCCGCCCGCCGCATTGCGCGCGTTCAGCCAGGCCAGATTGCTGTCGGCCTGTTCCGGCGGCAGGTCGCGACGCAGGATCTGTTCCGCCTCGCCCATCTTGCCCGTCAGCCCCAGAACCATCGCCAGGTTCAGCCGCACCTTCAGCGAGGCGCCCGGCTGGGCGGCGGCGCGGCGCAGCAGCGGTTCGGCGGCGGCGTTGTCGCCGCGCGCCATGGCCGAGATGGCCATGTTGGTCAGGACGTCCGGGTTCTCGGGCGCGATCGCCAGCGCCTGCGCCCAGGCCGCCTGGGCGTCGGCGGCGCGGCGCACCTGCTCATAGGCCGTGCCCAGCAGCGACCAGGGGCGCCAGTCGCCGGGTCGGGCGTCGCGCGCCTTCTCCAGCGCCTGAATGCCATAGAAGGCCTGCCCGCGCGCGATATGGCCGCGGCCGACCTCCAGCATGGCGTCATAGTTGTCCGGCTGAACCATCAGCACGCGCTGGGCCATGTCCGCCGACTGGTCGTAACGGCCCAGTTCGCGCAGGGCCTGCGCCGCCTTCACGCCCGCGATCGGGTCCTGCGGCGAGATTTCGGCTTCCTGAGTCCAGAACACCGACCGGGTCAGGGCGTCCGTGCGATCGGCGGCGGCGCGCGCCTCTGCGCTCGCGGGCGGCGGGGCCGGACGCGGGGCGGCGGGCGGCTGGGGCGAGGGACCGGCGGTCGGCTGCTGCGCCAGCACGGGCGAGGCGAGGGCGGTGAACAGCAGGATGGTTGCGAGACGGGCGGTCGTGCGCGACATGGAAAGGCGCTCCGGAAAGATCGCCTCAAGAATCTGTCTTTCGCGTCAACTGCTGGTTAACAAAGGCCGCCGCCATGTCCGTTCTTCACCCTGACCTCCTGACCGCCGACGCCACGGGCGCGCTTCCGGTCCGCGTGGTGGGCAGGGATGTGGCGCTTTCCGGCGTCGAAGCCGCTTGGGCGAGCGCCAATGATTTCACCGGCAAGGCGGGCCAGCTGCTGCTGCTGCCCGGCGCGGACGGCGCACCTGTCGGCGCCCTGTTCGGCGTCGGCGACCGCTTCGATCCGCTCAGCGCCCGCGCCCTGTCGGTCAAATTGCCCGTCGGCCTGTGGCGTCTGGAGGGCGTCGAGGGCGAGGCCGCGTCGCAGGCCGCCCTGGCCTTCGCGCTCGGGGCCTATCGTTTCGACCGGTACAAGACGAAGCCCGCCACCGGCGCCCGCCTCGCCGCGCCCGGCGTGGACGTCCAGCCCCTGCTCGACATCGCCGCTGCCTGCGCCCTGACCCGCGAGATGGTCGACACCCCCGCCGCCGACATGGGGCCGCTGCAGATCGAGACTATCGCCCGCGAGATCGCCGAAAGCGCCGGCGCTGCGATCGCCGTCATCACCGGCGACGCCCTGCTGGAAGAGAACTACCCCTCGGTCCACGCCGTCGGTCGCGCCGCCGCCCCGCACCGCGCCCCCCGCGTCATCGAGATCGGCTGGAACCTCGACCAGACCGACCTGCCGCTGGTCGCCCTCGTCGGCAAGGGCGTGGTCTTCGACACGGGCGGTCTGGACCTCAAGCCCGCCGCCGGCATGCGCAATATGAAGAAGGATATGGGCGGCTCGGCCCATGTGCTGGGTCTGGCCCGTCTGGTCATGCAGGCGAAGCTGCCGGTGCGTCTGGTGGTGCTGGTCGCCGCCGTCGAGAACGCCGTCTCCGGCGACGCCTTCCGCCCCGGCGACGTCCTGAACACCCGCAAGGGGCTGACCATCGAGGTCGGCAATACGGACGCCGAGGGTCGCCTGATCCTCGCCGACGTCCTGACCCGCGCGTCGGAGCACAATCCCGACCTGACGCTGGATTTCGCCACCCTGACCGGCGCCGCCCGCATGGCGCTGGGGCCGGAGCTGCCGCCGCTCTACACCGACGACGAGGCGCTGGCCGCCGACCTGCTGGCTGCCGCGTCCGCCGTCAGCGACCCGCTGTGGCGGATGCCGCTGTGGCCCGGCTACAGGCCCGCGCTGGAGGCCGAGATCGCCGACCTGCGCAACGATCCCGCCGCCTGGGCCCAGGCCGGTTCGGTCACCGCCGCCCTCTTCCTGCAGAAGTTCGCGCCCACCACCGGCGCCTGGGCCCACATGGACATCTTCGCCTGGAACCCCCGCGCCCGCCCCGGCTGGCCCGAAGGCGGCGAAGCACAGGGGCTGCGGGCGTCGTTCGAAATGCTGAGGCGCCGCTTTGTCTAGGTTCCAGGTACTCGGGATCAGGTTTCAGGGAAGGGGCGTCCCTGGAACCTCGCCCCTAAAACCTGGAACCTCCTCCCGTTAACCGCCCCTCCACCACCGCGCGTTAAAACACCGGCTCAACCGGATGAGCCTCGTTTGACCGCAGCCGCCGACATCCTCGACCCCCGCACGACGCTGGCCCGGCCTGATCTGGCCGAGCAGGCGCTGGAGGGCGTGGTTTCCGCCACGACGTACCGCGCGACCCGGGCGATGCGCTGCGCCGCGCCCGTGGCCGACGTCAGCGGCGAGGCGGGCGACCGCGTGGATCAGCTGATCTTCGGTGAAATCTTCGACGTTCTGGACGCCGACGGCGACCGCCTGTGGGGCCGGGCCCGTCGTGACGGCGTGGTCGGCTGGGTCAGCCGGTCCGACCTGACCGAGGGCGTGGTGCTGCCGACCGCCCGCGTCGCCGCCGTCGATGCCGCCCTGCCGCTGAACGCCCTCGTTATTGAAGGCGAAGACCCCAGCTTCCAGCCCGTCGGCGCCTTCGAACGCGACCCGGTGGCCGTGGCCGAGCGCCTGCTGGGCGTGCCGCACGTGCCCGGCGCCCGCAGCTCGCGCGGGACCGACTGCGCCGGTCTGGTGCAGCAGGCCCTCTACGCCTGTGGCCGCGCCGCCCCCCGCTATCCCGACCAGCAGGCCGAACTGGGTCGCGAGGTCGCTCGCGCCGACGCCCGTCGCGGCGATCTGGTCATCTGGCTGCACGACGATCTGGGACCGTGGAACGGCCACTCCGCCCTCCTGCTCGACGCCGACCGCGTCCTGCACGCCACC
>JAVHYH010000232.1 GCA_031119155.1 Brevundimonas sp. | reverse complement strand
TGGCGATCAGCGAGGTCACGGTCAAAATCCATCGCGGCTCGGCCATGCGAAAGATGGGCGCCCGCTCCCTGCCGGACCTCGTCCGGATGGCGGACCTGCTGGCCCGGATCGCGGACTAACACGAGAGTATGATTTCGCTGTCGCTCATTCGCGGTCATGTTCGCCCGGCCCTTCCGGCGCTTGTGAAAGACCGTCAGCTTGCCTCTCAGCTCTTCCGTATCTGTCGTGGAGGACGACGACTCGCTGAGGATCGCCATGTCGGGCCTGCTCGACTCGCTCGGCTATCGCGTGACCACCTACGCCTCGGCCGAGGCCTTTCTGGACGATCCGGAGGGATCGCGCAGCGACTGCATCATCACCGACATCCAGATGCCGGGTCTCAGCGGCATCGAGCTGAAGCAGCGCCTCGACCGACTTGGGGTGACGACGCCGGTGATCATGGTCACGGCCCGCACCGAGGCGGTCCTGCACGCACGCGCCCGGGCCAGCGGCGCCATCTGCGTGCTGCAGAAGCCCTTCCAGGAAGCCGATCTCGTGCGCTGCATCGAGGGCGTGCTGGCGGCGTGACGCGCCCCGGGTCGGGGCGTCGGCGATGAGCACGGACCTCTACCTCCCCCTGATCCGCGACGCCGTCGTCGTCTGGGACGGGCAGGGGCGCATCCGCGTCTGGAACGACGCCGCCACCCTGCTCTATGGCCCATCTCCGATGCAGGCGATCGGCGCGCCGGTCGAGACCCTGCTCGGCGGCATTTCGCCGGAACAGACGCAGGCGGTGGTCGAGCGGCGCGGCGGCGACGGACGCCGTCTGCTGATCGACGCGACCTGGACCCGCAGGCAAGGGGCGGACGGCCAGACCGAGACGATCGAGATCGGTCGCGACATCACCGGCCAGCGGGCGGTCGAGGATCGGCTGAAGCGGTCCGAGCTTCGCTACAGCAGCCTGTTCCAGGCCATGGCCGCCGCCTTCTGGGAGCTCGACTTCTCGCCCGTCGGCGGAATGCTGATGGCGCTGAAGGGGGAGGGCGTCGAGGACCTCCCGCGCTATTTCGACGAGAACCCCGCGTTCGTCCGCGAGATGATGCGCCGCACCAGGGTGGTCGACGTCAACGATACCACCCTGTCGCTGTTCGGGATCGGTGCCCGCGAACATCTCGCCGGGTCGGTCGAACCCTACTGGCCCGAGAGCAGCAGCGCCGTCTACGCGGCGGCGGTGAAGGCCGCGATCAGCCGCAGCGGCCACTATATGACCGAGACCCGGCTGCGCCGTCGTGACGGCAGCGAGTTCGACGCCCTGTTCACCGCCGCCTTCCCCCATGAGGGGCTGGTGCAGGGCGCGCTGCTGGTCGGCGTGATCGACATCTCCGAACGCCTCGCCGCCCAGGCCGACCTCCGGCGGGTGCAGGACGAGTTCGCCCACGCCGCCCGCGTGTCGATGCTGGGCGAACTGGCCGCCTCGATCGCCCACGAGGTCAACCAGCCGCTGGCCGCGATCTCGACCAATGCGGCCGCCAGCCTGCGCTGGCTGTCCCGCGACGCGCCCGACGTGGAGCGCGCGGTCGCCCTGACCTCCCGCATCGGCGCCGACGCCCAGCGCGCCGCCGATGTGATCGCGCGCGTCCGGGGCATGGCCGCCAAGCGCACCGCCGCGCGCGAAACCCTCCAGGTGCGGGAACTGGTCGAGGAGACCCTGCTGTTCCTGCGCGACGAGTTGCAGGCGCAGGGCGCCGGGGTGGTCGTGGAGGCGGACGAGGCGACCGTCCACGGCGACCGGACCCAGTTGCAGCAGGTGCTCGTCAATCTGGTCATGAACGCCGTGCAGGCCTCGGAGGCGGCGGCGCGGATCCACATCGCGGTCGTCCAGGAGGCGGACGGCGTGTCCATCTCGGTCAGCGACAACGGTCCCGGCATCGCCGCCGACCCCGACAGCCTGTTCAACAGCTTCTACTCGACCAAGCCTGACGGCATGGGGCTTGGGCTTCCCATCTGCCGCTCCATCGTCGAGGCGCACGGGGGGCGGATCAGCGCGTCCAATGCGTCCGGCGGAGGCGCGCTGTTCCTGATCCGCTTTCCGGTTGAGGGCGATCACACCAAGGTCTGACCCGACGCGCCGCATGGAGAATGGCGCGGCGCCGCGCCGCCGTCGCATCCTCTCCTCACACGAACCGGCCCCGCCCCGCGGTTCGTGTTCCGACGAGGAGAGGCCCGATGATGTCGATCGAGACCGCACCTGCCCCCTACAGCCGGTCCCGTGGTCCGGCGCTTCTCCTCGTCGCTCCTTGTGACGACCCGCTGGATGACGCCGCCGTCCTGCTGCGCGAGGCCGCGCGGGTCAGCGCGGAGGCGGGGTTGAAGGTCGAGCTGCGGCCCTGGTCGTTGCGCGAGGGCGGGCGGCCCTTCCTGATCCTCACCGTCTGCGCGGACGAGGATGCGTGAGGCTGGAGCGGGCAGCGGGAATCGAACCCGCACGAAAAGCTTGGGAAGCTTTCAGGCTACCACTACATCATGCCCGCGGAGCCGCCCCTGACTTAGGGCCAACGGCTTCGGACCTCAAGACGGGACGGCCCGAAAGGACCGTCCCGTTTTCGGTGGAGGCTTACGCCGCCGCCTTCTGCTTGCCGGCGAAGTTTCCGTAGAAAGTTTCGCCCTTGTCGGCCATGTCGCGCAGGAACTGCGGGACCTTGAAGCGGTCGCCGTAGCGTTCGGCGTATTCGTCCGCCTTGGCCACGAAGGCCTTCAGGCCGGTCTGGTCGATGAAGGTGATCGGGCCGCCGGTCCAGGGCGCGAAGCCCCAGGCCAGGATGGCGCCGACGTCGGCTTCACGCGGGTCGCTGATCACGCCCTCGTCCCAGCATTTCGCCACTTCGACGGCCTGACGGTACAGCAGGCGCTCCTTCTGGTCGGCGACCAGTTCGGGCGTCGAGTCGTTGATCGTCACCGGGGCCAGCTCCGACAGGCCGGTCCACAGGGTCTTGGGCTTGGTTTCGTAGTCGTAGAAGCCCTTGCCGTTCTTGCGGCCGTAGCGACCCAGATCCTCGACCATCTTGCGGACGATCTCGGCGCCGGGCAGGGGCTCGTACTTGTCGCCCAGGTCGATGGCGGTCTGTTTGGCGACCTTGACCGACAGGTCCAGCGCCACGTCGTCGTGCATTTCCAGCGGGCCGCGCGGCATGCCGGTCATGCGACCGATGTTGTCGATCAGGGCGGGAGCATAGCCCTCCTGCAGCATGGCCAGACCTTCGGCGACGTAGGTGGCGAAGCAGCGCGAGGTGTAGAAGCCGCGGCCGTCGTTGACGACGATCGGGGTCTTCTTGATCTTCAGGATGTAGTCCAGCGACTTGGCGATGGCCGCCTCGCCGGTCTTCTCGCCCAGGATCACCTCGACCAGCATCATCTTGTCGACGGGCGAGAAGAAGTGGATGCCGATGAAGTCCTCGGGACGGACCGAAGCCTCGGCCAGACCGGTGATCGGCAGGGTCGAGGTGTTGGAGCCGAAGATGGCGCCCGGCGCCAGCTGGGCCTCGGCGCGCCTGGTCACCTCGGCCTTGATCTCGCGGTTCTCGAACACGGCCTCGATGACGAGGTCCGAGCCCTTGATCAGGTCATAGTCGGTGGTCGCCGTGACCGAGGCCAGCAGGGCGTCGAACTTCTCCTGATTGATCGCGCCCTTGGACAGGCGCTTCTTCAGCAGCTCCTCGACGTGGGCCTTGCCCTTGTCGGCGGCTTCCTGCGTCTGGTCGATCAGGATGGTCTCGATGCCGGCCAGCGCCTGCACATAGGCGATGCCCGCGCCCATCATGCCGGCGCCCAGAACGGTGACCTTCTTCGGGTCCGACTTGGGCACGCCCGCCGGACGCACGGCGCCCTTGTCGAGTTCCTGCTTCGAGAGGAACAGCGAGCGGATCATGGCCTGGGCCTGCGGCGTCATCAGGGTCTTGATGAAGTAGCGGGTCTCGATGCGCAGGGCGGCGTCCATCGGCACCTGGATGCCTTCATAGACGGCCTTCATCAGGTTGGTGGCGGCCGGATAGTTGCCGTAGGTCTGCTTGCGGATCATCGCGTTGCCGACGATGAAATTCTGCACGCCCACCGGATGGTAGGGGCCGCCGCCGGGCAGTTTGAACGACTTGTCGTCCCACGGCTGGGCCGCCTTGCCGCCGCCATTGATCCAGGCCTTGGCGGCCTCGACCTCGGTGCCGACCGGCACGACTTCATGCACGAAGCCGGCGCCCTTGGCGTCGTTCGGACGGAAGGACTTGCCCTCGGTCATGGCCATCATCGCGGCCTGTACGCCGATCAGGCGCGTCAGGCGCTGGGTGCCGCCGCCGCCGGGGAACAGGCCGACCTTGATCTCGGGCAGGCCCAGCTGGATCTTTGAGCTGTCGCCGACCACGCGGTAGTGGCAGGCCAGCGTCAGCTCGAGGCCGCCGCCCAGCGCCAGACCGTTGATGGCCGCGGCGACCGGCTTGCCGCAGGTTTCCAGCGCGCGCAGGGCGCCGTTCATCTTCCAGCCCGCATCGTAGGCGTCCTGCAGGCTGGCGCCGCCGATCATGCCGCCGGCGATGTCGCCGAGGTCGGCGCCGGCGCAGAAGCCGCTCGCCTTGCCCGAGGTCAGGACCGCGCCCTTGATGGCGTCATCGGTCTTGATGCGTTCGACCCACTCGGGGATCTCGTTCATCACCGAACCGGTCAGGGTGTTCATCGAGCGTCCCGGGACGTCGAAGGTGATCAGGGCGATGCCGTCGGCATCCACGTCGATCTTGAAGTTTTCCATGGTCATTTGCTCCCGGATCAGACGCGTTCGATGACGGTGGCGGTGCCCATGCCGCCGCCGATG
>JAVHYH010000231.1 GCA_031119155.1 Brevundimonas sp. | reverse complement strand
AGACCCAGCTTGTCCATGGCGTCGCGGAATTTCTGACGGTCCTCGGCCTTGTCGATGACCTCGGCCTTGGCGCCGATCATCTCGACCCCGTGGCGCTTCAGGGCGCCGGACTCTTCCAGCGCCAGCGCCGTGTTCAGCGCCGTCTGGCCGCCCATGGTCGGCAGCAGGGCGTCCGGCTTCTCCTTGGCGATGATCTTCTCGACGATCTCGGGCGTGATCGGCTCGATATAGGTCGCGTCAGCCACCTCCGGATCGGTCATGATCGTGGCCGGGTTCGAGTTGACCAGAATGACCCGATAGCCCTCGGCCTTCAGCGCCTTGCACGCCTGCACGCCCGAGTAATCGAACTCGCAAGCTTGCCCGATGACGATGGGACCGGCCCCGATGATGAGGATCGACTTGATGTCTGTGCGCTTGGGCATGGCCTGAGGCTCTTCTTCTTGGGGGAGTTCAGTTCGTCACGACCGCGCACTCCCAGCCGTCGTAGTCGAGCTGGAAGGCCGCGGCCCAGGATTGCATCATGGAGGAAACGGGCGCGAACGAGGCCTCGTCCACGGGAATGGTCGTTTCCAGAACGGTCATGTCGTCCTGGCCCCGCGTCACGAAGCCGGCGCGCCGCGCCACCTCGTTCAGGTCGTCGTGGTCGCCCTCGCCATAGAAGTAGAACAGGGTGTGGCGAGGCGTGACGCCGGTGTCGCCCTGGGCCGCCAGGGCCGCGCGCACGGCGGCGTCGCGTTCGTCATGGCTGGCGTCGGAGGCGGACACGGGCGGGGGAGGCTCCTTGCGCGCGAGAACCCGGCGCGGGCGGGCTGCCGGCGCGGTTCCGTTCGGGTTGTCGGTTAAGCGGCCCGTCTAAAGACGCGGGGCGGTCGGGACAAGGCGGTTTCTACGGAAAGCGGGGGAGATCAGTGACGAAAGTGCGACATCAACGCGCATCCGGGACGATTTTCGCGTGGGAGGATAGCGAGGCGCCGGAACTCGTGATGAGTATTCCTCTCCTGTAATCGTTTTCAGTGGGGGATCACTGTGCACAATTCTACTCGCAAGCGTGAGTTTCGTAGACTCATCCTGTCCTCAGCCGCGGGGGTGAGCCTGCTCGCCGGGGCCGGTCTGGCCCAGGCCCAGGAGGCGGCGCCCGCGCCGCAGGACGAGGCCTCCTCGGAACTGTCCGAAGTCGTCGTCACCGGCACCCGTCTGCGTCTGCCCAACGAAACCCAGCCGAACCCGACGGTGTCGGTCACCGCAGAGTCGATCCAGTATTCGGGCGTGACCAACGTCACCGACCTGCTGACCGACTTCCCGGCTCTGGCGAGCTCGTTCAACTCGGTCGATTCCGCTGACACGGGCGGCCAATCCTCGGCCGGTCTGAACCTGCTGGACCTGCGCAACCTCGGCACCCAGCGCACCCTGCTGCTGGTCAACGGCCGTCGTCACGTCGCCTCCAATCCCGGCTCGGCCTCGGTCGACACCAACACCATTCCCGTCGGCATGATCGAGCGGATCGACATCCAGACCGGCGGCGCCTCGGCGGTTTACGGGGCCGACGCGGTCTCGGGCGCGGTCAACTTCATCATGCGTGAGCGCTTCGTCGGCGCCGACGTGCGGGCCCAGGTCGGCGGAACCCAGGACGGCGGCGGCGAGGGCTATTTCCTTACCGGCCTGTACGGTCGCAACTTCCTGAACGATCGCCTGAACGTGACCATCGCCGGCGAGTGGGCCAAGGACGAAGCGATCTCGGCCTTCGACCGCAGCTACACCCGCCCGGGCGAACGTGAAGTGCTGGTCGGCAATCCCGACGACCTCGCGGATGATCCCAATGTTCCCGACTTCGTCTTCTACCGCGACGTCCGATATCCGGACACCTCGCGCGGCGGCTCGGTCTATACCGACATCGACTTCGGTGACTCGATGTACGGCTTCGATTTCGAGGGCGGCGGCGGGGTCTGGCGCGACGGCGTCGCGACCAGCGGCTTCCCGGTCATCGGCGGTTCGGGCACGCGCCTGGACGAGTTCGTCGACGACCTGACGCCGTCGCAGGACCGCTACACCCTGAACACCACCGGTCGCTTCGAGCTGAACGACAAGGTCGAGTTGTTCTGGGAAGGCAAATATTCGCGCATCGACACCGGCTTCAAGGCGCAGCCGACCTATGACTTCGGGTACGGCGCCTACGGCGGCTACCTGTACACCGGCCTGTGGACGGGCATCGACAACCCCTTCATGCCGACGGCGATCCGCGACGACGCCGTCAACAATCCGGACGGTCTGGGCAATGCGGCCAACGCCGCCCTGCTGGGCGTGGACCCGGGCGTCTTCGTCCAGCGGGACAATTTCGACTTCGGCTACACCGGTCGGGACATCACGCGTGAGACCTACCGCACCGTGCTGGGTCTGGAAGGCGAGCTGGACAACGGCTGGGCCTACGAGATTTCGTACGTCTATGGCCGCACCGAAACGGAATCGACCTATCTGAACAACCGGATCAACGACCGCTTCCTGGCGGCCATCGATGTGGTGCAGGGGCCGAACGGTCCGGTGTGCCGCAGCAACCTCGATCCGGCCTCCTACTTCAGCAACCCCAACATCGACCCGCGCGTCGGCGCCCGCACCTTCACGCCGGGCGCGAACAGCGGCTGTCAGCCGCTGAACATCTTCGGCGATGGTTCGCCGTCGGCCGCCGCCCTGGACTGGATCAGCACCGACTCGACCAGCTGGGACAAGATCGAGCAGAGCGTTCTGAGCGCCTTCATCACCGGCGACACCGAGCAGTATTTCAGCCTGCCCGCGGGCCCGATCTCGTTCGTGCTGGGCGCCGAGTACCGTCTGGAGAAGAGCCGTTCGACCGCTTCGGACATGCAGCGCCTCGCCCAGGACGTGGCGGATGAACGCCCCGAAGGGGATGATCCGCTGCCCTATGATGTGACCTGGGAAGGCGCCGGTCGCGACAGCGGCGGCGAGTTCGACGTCGCTGAAGTGTACGGCGAAGTCTCGCTGCCGCTGCTGAAGGATCTGCCGTTCGCGCAGGACCTGCGTCTGGACGCCGCCTACCGGTACTCGGACTACGAGACTGCCGGCGGGGCCGAGACCTGGAGCTTCGGTCTGCGGTATCGCCCGACCGACTGGCTGCTGATCCGGGGCACCCGCGCCCGCGCGGTCCGCGCGCCGAACATCGGCGAGCTGTTCCTGCCGCAGGTCCAGACCAACGCCCTGCTGAGCGATCCGTGCGACGTCGACAACGTCAACCTCGGTTCGGACCTGCGGGCGGCGAACTGCTTCGCGGCCCTGACGGCGGCGGGCGTGGCCGATCCCGCGAACTTCGAGAACACCAGCTCCGGCTCGATCCAGGGTCTGGTCGGCGGCAACCCGGACCTGGGCGTGGAGACGGCGAACACCGTCACCTACGGCTTCTCGTTCACGCCGCAGCAGTGGGTGCCGGGTCTGTCGATCTCGGTCGACTACTATGACATCGAGCTGAACAACGCGATCCAGACCTTCTCGGCCCAGACGATCGTTGACCAGTGCTACGACCTGCCGACCGGCAACCAGTTCTGCGATCTGGTCAGCCGCCGCAGCGCGCCGGGCAATGGTCAGGGCTTCATCGACTTCTTCGAGCAGTTCGCGATCAACGTCGCCAGCTATGTGACCGAAGGCTACGACTTCACCATCCGCTACAACCTCGATCCGGCCAATTTCGGCATCGAGCGTGACATCGGGACCTTCAACGTCTCGCTGGCCGGGACGAAGCTGGAGGAACTGGCCTTTACGGAGCTGGACACGCCGGACAACCAGCTGGGCTTCCCCGGCGCGCCGGAATGGATCGTGGCGGCGGACGTGACCTGGAACTGGCGCAACTTCGCCGTGAACTACGGCTACTCGTTCCTCGACGAGACCTACCGCGTCGATCCGGTCACCCTCGCGGCCGAGCCGGACTATGTCGAAGAACAGTACCGCATGTACTCGGCCCGCCATCGTCACGACATCCAGGCCCGCTGGAACGTCAACGACGACGTGACCGTCTATGGCGGCATCAACAACTTCACCAACCAGGAGCCGGATCGCGGCAGCTTCTCGCTGCCGATCGGTCCGCAGGGCCGGTTCTTCTACGCCGGCGCCACCCTGCGGTGGGGTCAGTAAGGCCTGACCACAGGTCAGATCAGGGAGGGGCGGCGTCGCGGACGCCGCCCCTTTTCCGTGGGGGTCAGCCGCGTTCGGCGATCCAGCCCGGCAGGGCGTCAATGTTGTCCAGGGCGCCGTAGCGGGCATGGCCTTCGGGGGCGTCGGCCAGTTCGTGCGCCCAGGTGATGGCGTAGGGAATGTGGACGGCGAAGGCGCCGGCTTCCAGCGCGGGCAGGACGTCGGACTTCATCGAGTTGCCGACCATGACCGCCTCATCGGCGCCCGTGCCATGACGCGAGAAGACCTGCGTATAGGTGCCGGCCGTCTTCTCGGAGACGATCTCCACCGCCGCGAACAGTTCGCCCAGCCCGGAGGCGGCGACCTTGCGTTCCTGATCCATCAGGTCGCCCTTGGTGATCAGGACCAGGCGGTATTTCTCCGACAGCGCGGCGAGCGCCTCGTCGACCCCCGGCAGCGTCTCGACCGGATGGGCCAGCATCTCGCGCCCCGCCGCCAGGATCTCGCGCACGACGGAGGGCGGGGCCTCGCCGCCGGTCAGCTCCATCGCCGTCTCGATCATCGACAGGGTAAACCCCTTAACCCCGTAGCCGTAGAGGCGCAGGTTGCGGCGCTCGACCTCGGCCAGCCGGGCCTCGATCGTGTCGCGGTCGCCGTGCTGGGCCAGCAGGTCCGCGAACCGGTCGTGGGTGAGCCGGAAGATGGTCTCGTTGTGCCAGAGGGTGTCGTCGGCATCGAGGCCGACCGTGGTGATG
>JAVHYH010000230.1 GCA_031119155.1 Brevundimonas sp. | reverse complement strand
CATGCGCAAGATGTCGTTCTCGTCGCGCGACACCGCCCGCGCCGCCGACATCTTCAACATGGCGCTGGAAGACCAGGCCTGCTCGCCCTGGCTGATCCTGGCCGGCTCGACCTCGGCCGGCGGCTGCATGCATGTGTACCGCGACATGGTGAAGTTCGGCATGATCGACGCCGTGGTCGCCACCGGCGCCTCGATCGTCGACATGGATTTCTTCGAGGCCCTCGGCTTCAAGCACTACCAGGCCGCCGGCCCGGTGGACGACAACGTCCTGCGCGACAACTACATCGACCGCATCTACGACACCTACATCGACGAAGAAGAACTGCAGGCCTGCGATCACACGATCCTGGAGATCTGCAACCGCCTGGAGCCGCGCGGCTATTCCTCGCGCGAGTTCATCTGGGAGATGGGCAAGTGGCTGTCGGAAGGCAACGCCAAGAAGCCCGGCTCGCTGATCCAGACCGCCTATGAAGAAGGCGTGCCGATCTTCTGCCCGGCCTTCGTCGACAGCTCGGCCGGCTTCGGCCTCGTCAAGCACCAGAAGGAGCGCATCGCCGAGGGCAAGCCGTACCTGATGATCGACGCGGTCGCGGACTTCCGCGAACTGACCGACATCAAGATCGCCGCGGGCGTCACCGGCCTGTTCATGGTCGGCGGCGGCGTGCCGAAGAACTTCGCCCAGGACACCGTCGTCTGCGCCGAAATCCTCGGCATCGACGCCGAGATGCACAAATACGCCGTGCAGATCACCGTCGCCGACGTGCGTGACGGCGCCTGCTCGTCCTCGACGCTCAAGGAAGCCGCCTCGTGGGGCAAGGTTCAGACCACGCACGAGCAGATGGTCTTCGCCGAAGCCACCACGGTCGTGCCGCTGATCGGCTCGGACGCCTATCACCGCGGGACCTGGAAGAACCGCGACAAGCGCCGCTGGGCGAAACTCTTCGGCAAGTAAGACCTAAAGGGCCGGAGAGATCCGGCCCTTTTTCTTCGCGGGAACCGCCCCCCTGTTCCGGCCGCTATGTCTGCGAAGGAGCCATTCCATGCCGCAGCAACAGCAGCCCCAGCAGACCGAGGATGCCCGCGAAGCCGATGATCTGGGCGAGAAGCCCGATCTGGGTCGCAAGACGGACGCGCTGATCGACGCCCTGAACGGCTCGGACATGGGCTCGGACACCCGGGCGGGATCGCTGGAAGGCGGGGCGGCGACCGGCTCCGACGACGATCCCGATCAGGACACGATCAACGACGCCCTCGCCCGCGAGGGACAGGCGGATCGGGCCAAAGGCTGACATCCGGGCCAGTTTCGGCCTCCTGTTCGGCTCCATGCCGCCTTGCCGCCGCCGCACGCATGCGCCACGGTAGAGCCAACAAGATCAGTCTCAAGGACAGGTACGGGATGAAGCGCATGCTTTGGGCCGCCGCGTTTTCGGCGGCCATCGTCATGACCGGGTGCGATACGGGCGCCGACAAGGCGGGTGCGCCGGTGGATGCGACGCCGGCGGAAAACCAGACGGATGCCGAAGCCGCCGCCGGACCGGCCGCAGCGGCCGCCAGAATGCCGACGACCGGCCCCGCCGCGCCTGCCGCGACCGGAGCCCCCGAATATGCCGTCATCTATCCGGGCGGCGCGCCCAAGGGTGAGGCGACCCCGGGCATGAGCCCCGCGGGGCCCGGCGGCATCGTGGAATTCACGACGGACGCCACCCCCGATCAGGTCGTGGGCTTCTATCGCCAGCGCGCCGAGGCCGCGGGCCTGAAGCCGATCAACACCCTGAGCCGCGACGACGCGCGCGGCTATTCGGCCGGTGACGGCGGCAACAAGCTGTTGAACGTCGTCGCCACCCCGGTTGATGACGGTCCCACCGACGTCCTGCTGTCGTGGACCGGCGGCTGATCCGGGTCGGCGCCGTCGCGGCGCTGATCCTGACCTCGACCGGCTGCACAACCCTGAGCCGGGCCGTGCCCGATCCCCTGCCCGCCTCTGGCTATCTGTCGGCGGGCGACCTGCAGGCGCTGGCGGGCGGGTTTACCCCGTCGCCCCAGACCCTGACCTGGCCCGAGCGCCCCTCCGCCGAAGGCCCCGGTTCGAACCGCTGGTGGCTGGCGACGGCGCAGGCCGAATTGCGCGCGCCTGAAGCAGCCCAGCATTTCGACTGCGTGCTGGGCACACGACTCAACGAAAAGCCGCGCCCGGCGCTGACGCGGCTGATGAACCGGCTTCTGGTCGATTCGGACGCCCTGAGCCGCCGTCTGGCGGAAGCCTTCCCGCGTCCCCGCCCGATCAAGGTCGATCCGGCGCTGCAGCCCTGTCAGAGGGTCAATGACGCCGTGAGGGACAGCCCGTCCTGGCCGGCGGGCGGCGCGGTCGCGGGAGCGGCGTATGGCGAACTGTTCGGCGGGCTGGCTCCGGATCAGGCCCAACAGCTGAGCGGCATGGGCCGGGCCATCGGCCAGAGCCGGGAGGTCTGTCGCATGAACTGGCCCGGCGACGTGGCCGACGGCGAGCGGATCGGCCGCAGCCTTTATGCCCGCGCCGCCGCCACACCCGGGTTCGCCGCCGATCTGGAGGCCGCGCGCGTCGAGGTCGTCGCCGCGCGCGCGGAGGGACTGACCAACCCCTCCTGCACCGCAGAGCGCTGGGCGCTCAGCGGCCGATAGACGGGCTTCAGGCCGGACGGCCGGTGGCCAGCGCGGCGTACAGATCGGTGCGGCGATCACGGAAGAAGCCCCAGGCCGCGCGGTGGCGGTCCAGGAAGTCCAGATCGAAGGTGTGCACCAGCACGCCCTCGTCGGTCGCGCCGAAGCTCTCGACCAGATCACCGCGATGGTTGGCGATGAACGAGTGGCCGTAGAAGGTCTGGCCCGCGTCCGTGACCTGCTCATGCCCGATGCGGTTGGCGCCGACCACAGGCACGACGTTGGACACGGCGTGGCCCTGCATGGCGCGCTGCCAGGGGGCGGCGGTATCCAGCGTATCGTCATGCGGCTCGGTGCCGATGGCGGTCGGGTACAGCAGGATTTCGGCGCCCTGCAGCATCATCGCGCGGGCGGTCTCGGGGTACCACTGGTCCCAGCAGATGCCGACGCCGATGCGGCCGAACTTCGTGTCCCAGACCTTGAAGCCGGTGTCGCCGGGTCGGAAATAGTATTTCTCCTGATAGCCGGGGCCGTCAGGGATATGGCTCTTGCGATAGACGCCCATCAGCGAGCCGTCCGCGTCGATCATCACCAGCGAGTTGAAATAGTGCGGCCCCTCGCGCTCGTAGATCGAGACGGGGATGACGACGCCCAGTTCCTTGGCCAGCGGCTGAAGCTGGACGACAGCGGGATGCTCGCGCCAGGCGTAGGCCGTGCCGAACCACTTCTCTTCCTGCGAGACGCAGAAGTAAGGCCCCTGGAACAGCTCTGACGGCAGGATCACCTGCGCGCCGCGCCCGGCGGCCTCGCGGATGAGCGCGATCGTCTTGTCGATGTTCTGCTGGATATCCTCGGACGCGTACGAGGTCTGCAGCGCGGCGACAGTGACAGTCCGGGCCATTATGCGGGCTCCTGCTGGCTGATGCAGTGGAACGAGCCACCGCCGCTCAGGATGGCGATGGACGGCAGCGGAATGATCTCGCGGTCCGGATAAACGGTCTTCAGACCATCGCAGACCAGACGCGCGGCGGTTTCGTCGCCGTAGGTCGGGACGATGACCGCGCCGTTGGCGATGAGGAAATTCATGTGGCTGGCCGGGATCGGCTTCTCGTCCTCGTCGCCGATGAAACCGGGCGAGGGGAGCGGCAGGATCCTGATCTGGCGGCCCTCGGCATCGGTCATCTGCGACAGGGCGCGGGCGACCTCGGCATAGACGTCGTCATTGGGATCTCCACGGCCCCAGGCGACCGGACAGGCCACCACGCCCGGCGCGACGAAGCGGGCCAGGTTGTCGACGTGGCCGTCGGTGTGATCGTTCAGCAGGCCGTCGCCCAGCCACAGCACCTTGCGGGCGCCGAGCGCCTTGGCGAACTCGGCCTCGGCGGTGGCCTCGGTCCAGCCGGCGTTGCGGTTGGCGTTCAGCACGCACTGGCGGGTGGTCAGGATCGTGCCCTGCCCGTCATGGTCCAGAGCGCCGCCCTCGACGATGAAGTCGTTGCGGTCCAGCGGCACGCCCGAGGCCTCACCGATCTGGGTCGCGACGGTGTCGTCGTGCTCAAGGTCGTATTTGCCGCCCCAGCCGTTGAAGCGGAAGGCGGCGGCGCGGGCCGAGCCGGCGCCGAAGATCGGGCCGGTGTCGCGCAGCCAGATGTCGCCGAAACGACCGTCTATGACCTCAATGCCGTCCACGTCGGCGAAGCGGGCGCGGGCGTCGTCCAGCGCCTCGGGCTTGCCGACCATCAGCTTGACCTGCTCGCGGCCTGGACCGGCGAGGGCGCGGACCAGCGCCTCGACCTCGGCCTGCGCCGGTTCGAGGTTCTCCTCCCACAGTTCGCCATGGCTGGGCCAGCCGACCCACATCGCGCGGTGCGGCGACCATTCGGCGGGGATGGGCATGGTCATGGGAAGGGCGATCCTCGTCAGCGGCGGAAACGGGCCAGCCGCGCCAGATAGACATCCGGGCCCCGGACTTCAACGCGGGAGGCGCGGCGGGGTCCCGATTGGACAAAAAGAAAGGGCGGCCCGTTGCCGGACCGCCCTTCCCGTTCAGTGTGCGAGTGACGCTTAGAAGGTCATCCGCAGGGTCGCCATCGCGGTGCGCGGCGAGCCGAGGGCGGCGCTGCGGTTACCGGCGACGTCGGTCGAGATGTTGCCGAGATAGCTCTCGTCGAACAGGTTCAGGACGTTGACCTGGACGTACATGCCTTCGTTGATGAAGGCGAGGTCGTAGCGGGCGTCGAGGTCCACCACGGTGTAGTCCTTGGTCTGCTCGTCGTTGACCAGGTT
>JAVHYH010000229.1:1392-4970 GCA_031119155.1 Brevundimonas sp. | reverse complement strand
AGGGCCAGCGTCAGGCGGCCTATCAGGCCGACATCACCTACGGCACCAACAACGAATTCGGCTTCGATTACCTGCGCGACAATCTGGTCTATGACCGTCGCGAGATGGTGCAGCGCCCGCACCACTTCGCCGTCGTCGATGAAGTGGACTCCATCCTGATCGACGAGGCCCGGACCCCGCTGATCATCTCGGGCCCGACCGAAGATCGTTCGGACCTGTATGTGACCGTCGATGCGATCATCAAGGACCTGATCCAGGACAAGTCGACCTACGATCTCGATGAAAAGCAGAAGCAGGCGCTGCTGAGCGAGGAAGGCTCGGAGCGGATCGAACAGCTGATGGAAGAGCGCGGCCTGTTCGCCGACGACACCACCGGCCTGTACGACGCGGCGAACATCACCCTGGTGCACCACATCAACCAGGCTCTGCGCGCCAACACCCTGTATCAAAAGGACAAGGACTACATCATCAAGGCCGGCGAGGTCATGCTGATCGATGAGTTCACCGGCCGCATGATGCAGGGCCGCCGCCTGTCGGAAGGCCTTCACCAGGCCATCGAGGCCAAGGAAGGCGTCAAGATCCAGCCCGAGAACCAGACGCTGGCCTCGGTGACGATCCAGAACTATTTCCGCCTCTATGAGAAGCTCTCGGGCATGACCGGCACCGCCGCGACCGAGGCCCAGGAATTCGGCGACATCTACAAGATGGACGTGCTGGAGGTGCCGACCCACCGCCCGATCCAGCGCATCGACTATGACGACGAGATCTACCGCACCGAGCGCGAGAAGAACCTCGCAATCGCGGCCCAGATCGCCGAGCGCCATCTGGCGGGCCAGCCGGTTCTGGTCGGTACGGTCTCGATCGAGAAGTCGGAAACCCTGTCCGAACTGCTGAAGACCTTCGTCTACAAGACCGAGGTTTCGCGGAAGCCCAAGAAGGAGTTCGCGGGCAAGGAGAAGGAAGCCGAGAAGGTCGGCGATGCGGCCTATGACATCGAGTATGAGGTCAAGCTGCGCGGCATTCCCCACAGCGTCCTGAACGCCCGCCAGCACGAGCAGGAAGCCTATATCGTCGCCGACGCGGGCCTGCCCGGCGCGGTGACCATCGCCACCAACATGGCCGGCCGGGGCACCGACATCCAGCTGGGCGGCAACCTCGAAATGCGGATGCAGAAGTGGCGCCAGGACCAGCGCAACCTCGCCATCGAGGTCACCGAGGCGGACGAAGCCGCCAAGGAAGCCGAGTTCAAGGCTGACATCAGCGCCCAGAAGGAAATCTCGATGGCCGCGGGCGGCCTGTTCGTCCTGGGCACCGAGCGCCACGAAAGCCGCCGGATCGACAACCAGCTGCGCGGCCGGACCGGCCGTCAGGGCGACAAGGGCACCTCGAAATTCTTCCTGTCCTGCGAGGACGATCTGCTGCGCATCTTCGCCGGCGACCGTCTGGACTCGATCATGAAGTCGTTCGGCGTCGCCGAGGGCGAGGCCATCAGCCACCCCTGGCTGAACAAGGCCGTCGAACAGGCCCAGAAGCGCGTCGAGACCCGCAACTACGACATCCGCAAGAACCTGCTGAAGTACGACGACGTCGTGAACGACCAGCGCAAGGCGGTGTTCGAGCAGCGTCAGGAGTTCATGGATTCCACCGACCTGTCCGAACTGGTCGATGAGTTCCGCGCCGACGTGATCAACGATCTGGTCGAACGGCACATGCCGCCCAAGGCCTATGCCGAGCAGTGGGACATCGCCGGGCTGGACGAGAAGGTCCGCTCGACCCTGGGTCTGGAACTGCCGCTGGCCGAATGGGCCGCCGAGGAAGGCGTGTCCAACGAGGAGATTGAGGAGCGCATCACCGAGGCCGCCGACGCCCGCGCCGCCGAGCGTCTGGCCATGGTCGGCGCCGACCAGATCCGCAGCCTGGAGCGTCAGTTCCTGCTGCAGATGATCGACATGCAATGGCGTGAGCATCTGGTCCAGCTGGACCACCTGCGCGGCGTCATCGGCCTGCGCGGCTATGGCCAGCGGGATCCGCTGAACGAGTACAAGACCGAAGCCTTCAACCTGTTTGAATCGCTGCTGCACAACCTGCGTCACGACGTGACCCGCTGGCTGATGACGGTCGAGTTCCGCTTCGAGCAGCCGCCGGCGATGGAGATGCCCGAGTTCCAGGAAATCCACCTGAACCCCGGCACCGGCGAGAACGAGATGGCCAACCCGCTGGCCCAGCTGCCGGAAGGCGCGCTGGAGGGCGATGACCGCTCGCGCCTGCCGGTGGACGTACTGCCGGTCGGCTGGGAGCGCACCCCGCGCAACGCCGACTGCCCCTGCGGCTCTGGCCGCAAGTTCAAGCACTGCCACGGAAGTCTCATCTAAGGGCGCTATCGCTCGCGACGCGGTCGCGCGCTGCTTGAGCGCGGGACCTGCGGATTTCGCAGACGGAGTTTGGAGGCGGGTCAGCGATGGCCCGCCTCTTTTCTTTTGGGCCGCCAGCCGAACCGGCTAAGGTCAGGCATGACCCACAAGTCCCTGTTCTCGCGCGCCCTCGGTCTCGATCCGGAGCGGCTGCATTTCGCCGCCCACAGCCATCATCTGTGGCCCGACGCCAGCTTTGACGCCCAGGTCCAGGCCTGGGCAGAGGCCAACCGGTTCGCCGATCGCAAATGGGACCTGATCTTCGGCGAGGTGATCCCTGAGGCGCAGAACCATGTGGCGAAGGAGCTGAACCTCCCCTCGCCCGAAAGCGTGGTCTTCGCCACCAACACCCATGAGTTCCTGCTGCGCATCGTCTCGGGGATCGAGACCAAGCCGGTCCGCATCCTGTCCACCGACGGCGAGTTCCACTCGTTCCGGCGTCAGGGCGAGCGCTGGGAAGAGGCGGGCGAGGCGGTGATCACCCGCATCCCCCTGCATCCGTTCGACACCTTCGAGGCGCGCTTCATCGAGGCGGCGCGCGGAGGCGGGTTCGACCTGATCCTGATCAGCCAGGTCTTCTTCCGGACCGGGCAGGTGTTCGGTGGCATTTCAGAGCTGGCGGAGCTGGCCCGGCCCGAGGGGCCGTGGGTGGTCATCGACGGCTATCACGGCTTCATGGCCACGCCGACCGATCTGTCGGCGGTGGCGGACCGCATCTTCTACGTCGCGGGCGGGTACAAATACGCCATGTCCGGCGAGGGCGCGGGCTTCCTGCATGCGCCTCCCGGCTTCTGCCCCCGCCCCGTCATCACCGGCTGGTTCGCCGAGTTCGGCGATCTGGAGGGACCGCCCGGCGGGGTCCAGTACCGCACGGACGGCGGCCGCTTCTGGGGCGCCACGCTGGAGGCCACGCCCTTCTACCGCTTCAACGGCGTGCGCCGGATGCTGGAGGAGGTCGGACTGACCACCACCGACGTCGCCGCCCATGCGCGTGGCCTGATGCAGACCTTCCAGACCGCGGCCCGGGGCGGTCAGGCCGGGCGTCTGGACAAGGCCGAACTGTTGAACCCGGTCGAGGGCGAGGGAGCCCGCGCCCGCTTCCTGGCCTTCCGCCACGCGGACGCCCAGAGCTGGCGAAAGCGGCTGCTGGACGCCGGTGTGGTGACC
>JAVHYH010000229.1:0-1382 GCA_031119155.1 Brevundimonas sp. | reverse complement strand
GCTTTGGCCTGTATCAGGACGCGGCGGACGTCGAACGCCTGATCGCGACCTGCGCGAAGGTGCTCTGACCTAGAAGAAGGTGGTGTCGTCCTGCTGACGGGCTTCCGGCGCCTTGCGGGGGGCCGGGGTGCGCTGGGCGGGCGCCGGGGTCGGGGCCTGCCTCGGGGCAGGCGTTGCCTGACCGGGCTGGGCCGATTGTCCCGGCGGCAGGGGCTGACCCGGTTGTCCCGGCTGGACCGGCGTCGGCGTCTGGCCGGGCACCGGGGTCACCTGCGGCAGGGTCGGATAGGGCAGGCTCTGCGGGGCCGGGCCGCCGTCCGGATAGGCCATCGGCGCCTGGCCGTTGGCGTCCACGGCGGGCACGTCCGGCGCCACGCGATCCGGGGCGTCCAGATCATCGCGGATGAAGGCCCAGGAGCGGGCGTCCGAACAGGCGCAGGCCTTCATATAGCCCTCGCGGTCGCGCCAGATGATCAGCGGATAGCGGGTCTGCAGGCCGGCCTCGCTGAGGTTACGGCTCAGTTGGGTGACGAAGTCGCGCCCGGCGTCGACCACCGCCGCCCGGGCCAGATTGCCGTCCGCCGCCGGGATGCCCGCGGCCGTCCAGTTGTTCACCGGCGTCGCGGTCCAGCGCTGGTACAGCACCCAGTCGCGGGTCAGCCACAGCTCGGCCACCGTCGCGCGCTCGGCGGCGGTGGACTGCTGCATGCCCTCGCGGTCGGGACGGGCGAAGACGAGGATGCGGGTTTCGACCCCGGCGGCGCGCAGCTTGGGCGCCTCCTCGCGCTCGAACCGCTGCATGGCCGCGCTGTCGCGATACCCGATCACATAGAGGGCCTGCCCGCCGCCGCCGGCCGAGACCCACGAGCTTTCGTCCAGAAGACGCTGGATTTCAGGCTGGTTGCGCGTGACCGTCACCGGCTGGAAACGGGCGTAGAAATTCCAGTAGGCCCAGTAGCCACCGCCCGCGAGGGCGAGGCCGATCACGGCGGCGAGGGCAGACCAGACGAAAAAGCGACGCATGCGGGTGAGCACTCCAGCTTCACAGTGCGAACAGGTTAACGCCTAACATCGAAAAGCGCTGCTGCGAACGCCAGAGAGGCGACTCCTGGACGGGACGGCGTTCAGGCGGCGCCGCATGAACGCAAAACCGCCGGCCTCCTTGCGGAGACCGGCGGCTCTGTAGTCTGGCCGACCAGCCCCGGTCCCGTGGGACCGAGAGCTTCGGATCAGTTTCCGGGTTTAGCGGAAGCTGATGCCGACGGTGGCGCGACGGTTCAGCGGCTCACGCACGCCGTCGGCGGTCGCACGGGCCAGGGCGGTTTCGCCCTTGCCGTCCAGCGAGATCACGCCGCCGTTGACGCCCGAGGCGACCAGGGCGT
>JAVHYH010000015.1:21617-23215 GCA_031119155.1 Brevundimonas sp. | reverse complement strand
CCAGCTGGGCATCGACCAGGGCGAGGCCGGGGCCTACATCAAGACCTATTTCGAGCGCTTCCCCGGCATCCGCGCCTATATGGATGCGACGAAAGCGGAAGTGCGCGAGACGGGCACGGTCTCGACCGTCTTCGGCCGCCGCATCCACATCCCGGCCATCCATTCCAAATCGGGCGCCGAGCGCCAGTTCGGCGAACGCGCCGCCATCAACGCCCCCATCCAGGGCGCCGCGGCCGACATCATCCGCCGGGCCATGGTGCGGATGCCGGAGGCCCTGGCGGCGGCGGGCCTGTCAGAGGTGAAGATGCTGCTGCAGGTGCACGACGAACTGGTGTTCGAGTGCCCGGCCGAGGTCGCTGACGCCGCGATTGTGGAGATCAGGCGGGTGATGGAGGGGGCCGCAGAACCCGCCGTCGCGCTGAGCGTGCCGCTGGTGGTGGAGGCGACGGCGGCGGGGAACTGGGATGAGGCGCACTGAGGAGCTTAGCGAAAGCATAACCAGTTTAGCCAATACGACCATTTTTGACGTAGGCCGCTGCCACTTGTGGTCCCTGCGCCTCAACTGTAGGGATAGCGTGTCGGAGGACCATTATGACCGCTCAGGCTGTCGCAACACTATGGGCTGGGCGCCTAGGGCTTGCCGCGGAACCGCTGTTTTCGCGGGATTCCGATCCCGCGCCCGCTCACTTTGCACTACTTGATGGTGCTGATGGAAGCTTCACTTTCTCTGGAGCCACCGTTGAACCAAGTACAGCGCTCGATTGGACTTGGTCCGCTAGAATGCGGCACCACGTTCAGGTTCAAGAGCAGGACGTCATCGTCCACCACGTCGGCTCCAGCAGGCCCCCTAGAAAATTCACGCGCTCCGTTGTCGAGGAGAGACTTGACCGCTTTTTCGACCTGCTGGTCGCTGAGCAGTCACGCGCACCCGTCGATGTCGTGGATCACATCGTTATGGTGTTTCGGTCTCACCGAGCCAAAGTGCGTGGATTGGGACTGTCCGACGAAATTGCGCTCCAAAGCTTTTTTGGATTCATAAGAAACAGGGTGGGGTCGAAGCCAGCTAACGACGAACTCGCTGCGATTGCAGCGGTGCTTGCCGTCGCACCGACTCACGAAGAGAAGTTTAGAAACGAGATTGATTTCTCTCACCCTAGCGGAAGGAATTTAAATCTTCAGCTCACCTTGAGGCATGCATCAGGCGCTGTATTTCAGGAGGCGCATTCCGAGCTCGCTAATGATCCAGCTCAAAGCGAGTTGTTCGGGTTGTCTCCAGTAATAACTTCGGGCCGGGTGGAACGCCTCGGAGCCTATTATACGCCTGCCGCTCTGGCGCGCACGATTGCCGATGCCGTTTGTTCTACGCCGCCTGAGGGGCCAGTATCGGTATTAGACCCCGCGTGTGGATCGGGTTCCTTTCTGATTGAAGCGGCCCATGCCCTCCGGCGTGCGGGCGCGACGGGGGAAATCATCTTACATGGGTTCGATATTTCCGGTCCGGCGATTAAAATGGCCGAGTTCGCGTTAGCAGAGAGCGGGCTTGCGGACGTTAGGGTCAATCTTCAACTCGCAGACTTTCTCTCACAGAAATTCGATAA
>JAVHYH010000015.1:0-21607 GCA_031119155.1 Brevundimonas sp. | reverse complement strand
ATACTCAATACGATTACATCGTAATGAATCCTCCCTTCGTGAGCGCGAAAGCGCTCGACGATGTTCAAAAGGGATCTTTGAAAGCCATTCTGGGGGATACCCTTAGAAATCGCCCCGACTTAAGCCAAGCCTTTATCACGAAGAGTCTTGGATTGCTTAAATCCGGCGGCCGACTAGGAACTTTGATGCCCTCTGGTGTGACGAATTCAAGCTTCGGAGAGTCGTGGAGGCGGACAATAAACAAAGAATGCGATATCCGGTTGGTCGCGCTATTTGGAGCGTTCGACATGTTCCATAGCGCCATGGTCAACGTTTGTTGCTTAGTGGTCGACAAACAAAAATCCGAACAGACGCCTGTTCAAATGATATGGGCCGAACCGTCCAGATCGGCGGCGGCGGCGGCGATGAGAGGCATCAGGCACTGGTCTGCCGGAGAACGCATTGAGCGGTCGGCCGAAGGTTGGTCAGGCTATTCCATTGTCTCAGACGTATTCGACAAGCGTGCGTCCTGGATGCCCGCTCCAAACGCGCTAGGCTCCATTTTGCCCAAGATGGAGTCGGCCATACCCACTGTTGTGACAGACATGTTCAACATCGAGCTTGGAATTCGCGCCGGTGATAGGTCTCTCTTTGTAATCGACAAAGCTCTGTTCGACAAATTCGGCCAGAAAGAAAGAAAGTATTTTAAGCCCGTTGCTGAAAAGGACGCGATTCGGAACGGCCGAGTTTGGCCCTCTAACTTTATTTTCTATCCAGACCAGCCGACATCGGTGGAACAACTGCGAACTCTGACTCCCGTTTTTTATCGAGAGCGGGTCGCCCCGCGTAACTTCTCTGATGACTTCCGGTTGGAGCTGGCTCGACCGAGGTATGCAGCGGCCTCAAAACGCGGACCCCGAATAGTGTCTCGCGCCTTTGCCGGACCGGGTGCATTTGCGGTCGATGAGGTTGGAGATTTTGCGGTCGTTCAAGGGTACGTCTGGACCTTGAAGAAACATGTAGACGCGTCAGCAGACAGACTGATTGACTATAGTCTAATATTCAACTCATCGGTGTTCATCGGAATTACGAGGGAATTCAGCGTTATTCAGGCCGGAGGTCAAATCGACCTTGCTAAAAGATACATGAAGAACGTCCCGCTCCCAGATTTGGAAGAGCTTTACGCAAACCGGCCTGAGGTGGCTGATTATGCCGCGAGCCTTCGATCACGGGCACTCGAAAGCATGCCCGACCCATCTAGTTTGAACCGGTTTGCTTTAATGGTTTACGGGGTGGGAGAGCGCGAATGGCCCCTGCCGCTAAACTAAAAGACCCGCGCTTCAAACTACCGTCCCGTGCCTTGGATGGACGCATGAGGGCGCTCGGTCAGAAGTTGACTTCGGAGTGTCTAGGCGGCCCGAATGTTGTTTTGGCGAGCCGTAACCTGAACCGGGGTTCCGTCGCTTGGAGCCTCCAAGCTAGCGCATACACCCGCCCTGCTTTCACGGGGCGAGACAATGAGAATTCAGTGATACTCGCTCAGAATAGCTCGGGCGCAACTTTGCTTGCGGGCTTCACTGAAGAATGGATATGCGCGGCGGGTGTCTGCACCTTTTACGAGACGCGGCTTCGCTTCTACGTCGATCTCGGTAACGGTGAAGTGGGCCCTCCTGCCTTCAGGCTTGAGTGGAGCGGGTATGACGAAAGCAGCGGCCAATTTGTCCTGCCTGGATCGGGCGCCGGACACCCACATTGGCAATTTGGCGTCGATCCGTCGGATGGGAGTGCGACTGGAGAAACGGCTGACGAGATCGCTGAGGAACTTCGTCAGATTGAGACGGATGACACCGCGCTCCTACTAGACGACGGGCTTGGGGAGATCGTTGAAGCTGTATCCTCGCCTTCGAAGTTCCGTTCTTTTTGGAAGCGTATGCATTTTCCGTCCAACGCGGCATGGGCGACGGCCATTTGGGACCCTGCAAACGACCCAGCGGGGGTAAAGTCTCACGCGTGGTCGCCATCCAGTTCCGATGAAATTGATAACTGGGTGGTATCCGCAATCCGTTATGTTCAGAGCGAGTTTAGGAACTACGCCTAAGCACGGCACTGGAAACTCTCCTCGCGCAGCTTCGGACTCGGAGATACGGACTCGGGGACACACACTCCTTCGCTCGCGAAACGTCCCCCCGCCCTCAACCGATGGCTCTCCATCACAAGGAGATCGCCATGATCAATGACGCCAACAGCCCTGATCCCGTGCCGAACGATGACGACACCGCCTGGCCTGGGCCGGCGGGTGAACGGCCGTCGAAGGAGGAGCCGGAGAAGAACGTCTATCAGGTGATCGAGGAAGGGACGGCGGTGCTGGGGACGCCGGACTGACCCTGCTTCGCCGGAGGCTTCGCAGGGGTTCCCTTGGACCGAGCTTGAAGTGAAGAACCCCTCCGGCTCGTCCGCGATGCGGACGAGCCACCTCCCCATCGCGGAGCGACGGGGAGGAGACGAAAGGGACCGAGCCTGGGGCCGGCAACCCCTCCGTCTCGCCCGCGATGCTGGCGAGCCACCTCCCCCGGCGGGGGAGGAAGCGCGAGAGTTAATGTTGAACCCGCGCATTCGCACGCTGTCAGGACGTTGATCGGGCTGGGCTTTCCCGGTCGGTCAGCGTCCTGAGCCCGCCGTAGCTGGCGCCGTCCTCATAATCGCGGGATGGCAAAGACCAAGCACCACACCGCCGCCCACGACGACGAGACCTGGATCGGGTTCTTCCGGCGTTGGCATGAGGGGGAGGACAGCCACGCCCTGTCGATCGAGGCGAAGGTCTGTCCCGGGACGTTTCACCTGCATGCCGCGCGGCTGAAGATGCGGCTGAAGGATCTGCCGGAGGGGCATCCGGCGAAGCGGCGGTCGATCCCCTATGACCAGCGGCCCGACTGGTGGCGGGAGCCGAACGGCAAGCTGTGCGAGGGGCAGTGGCGGGAGCTGTTCGCCCTGAGGGCCAAAGGCGTGCCCGATACGGTGCTGGGGCCGCAGTACGGGGTGGCGACGCAGCTGATCTGCAATCAGGCGCGGCATCGGGGGTTGCGGCGGGAAGATGTGAAGGCGCGGGCGGCGGCGGTGTTGGCCGGGGAGAGCGGGGGTGGGGGGAAGAGCCCCTCCACCGCTGCGCGGTCCCCCTCCCCGCACGGCGGGGAGGAGACGCGGGCCGTTGTCTCTGACGGAGCCGCCCCCTCCACCACCCGGGCTGAGTCGCCCGGGCGGTCCCCCTCCCCATCGCAGGGCGATGGAGAGGTGAGCGGGACCGTGCGGGGTTTGGCGCCCCTCCACCATCCTTCGCCTGCGGCTACGGATGGTCCCCCTCCCCGGGACGGGGAGGAACTTTCCGACATCGAGCTGGCCGGGCTGGGGGTGCGGATCCTGCGGGAGGACTGGGAGGCGACGGCGGACAGTTTCGACAGCGCCGCCGAGGCGGCCGGGCGGCGGGCGGACTTCGGCAGGGTGGTGGCGGTGTGTGACGCCAAGCTGAGGGTGTGGAAGGCGATGTTTGGGATTGTGGCCCAGAACCCCTCCACCGCTTCGCGGTCCCCCTCCCCATCGCTGCGCGACGGGGAGGAGACGGCGGAGAGCGCCGGGCCGCCGCTGGTGCTGCGTCCGGCGCAGAGGGCGCCGGAGGGGGATTGGGGGACCTGGCTGTTTCTGGGCGGGCGCGGGGCGGGCAAGACGCTGGCGGGGGCGATGTGGCTGGCGGAGATGGCGGATCGGGTCGGCGCCGGCGGGCGGCTGGCGCTGATCGGGCCGACGCTGCACGACGTGCGCGAGGTGATGATCGAGGGGGTGTCGGGGCTGTGTTCGCTGCCGCGCTGGGGGGCGGGCGCGAGGCCGGTGTTCGAGCCGTCGCGGCGGCGGCTGATCTTTCCCAACGGCGCGATGGCCTATGCGTTCTCGGCCGAGGACCCGGACTCGTTGCGGGGGCCGCAGTTCTCGGCGGCGTGGGCGGATGAGTTCTGTGCGTGGCGGAATGGGGGTGAGGTGCTCGCTCTTTTACGCATGGGCTTGCGTCTGGCGTTGCCAGCCGCAAGCAGCGCTAACGCTCGGCTCGCGGAGGCGAGCGGCTTGAGCGCGAATGATGCCGTGCCTGAAAACGCGGCTCCCTCCCCCTCGACGGGGGAGGGCCGGGGTGGGGGGCAGGGCTGTCCGGTTGAGGATGAGACGCGGGAGGCGGTGTCGGGGGACGACGCCTCATGCGCCAACCCGTCGATGACGGAGCGCGCACCCCCACCCCAACCCTCCCCCATCGAGGGGGAGGGAGTCGCCAGGGGCCATCCGCTTCTGTGTGTGACAACCACCCCTCGCCCGACCGCCGCGCTCCGGGCGCTCCGGGCCGAGCCGTCCTGCACCGAGACCCATGCGGGGACGGCGGACAACGCCGACCACCTGTCGCCGGGGTTCCTGGCCGGGCTGGAGGCGCTGTACGGCGGGACGAAGCGGGCGGCGCAGGAGATCGAGGGGAAGGTGGTCGAAGTCGATGGCGCGTTGTTTACGGCGGAGATGCTGGCGCGGGCGAAGGTCGTGGGGCCGGAGGTGAAGTACGACCGGGTGGTGGTGGCCATCGACCCCACCACGACCACGGGCGGGAACGCCTGCGGGATCATCGTGGCCGGGCGGGTCGGGGATCGGGTGGAGGTGCTGGCGGATCGGTCGAAGGCGGGGCTGAGCCCCGGCGGCTGGGCGCGGCGCACCATGCTGGCGGCGGCCGAGTTCCGCGCCGGCTGCATCGTCGCCGAGGTCAACCAGGGCGGGGAGATGGTCAGGGCGGTGCTGAAGGCCGAGGGCTGCACGGTGCGGGTGCGCGAGGTGCGGGCGACGAAGGGCAAGCGGGTGCGGGCCGAGCCGGTGGCGGCGCTGTACGAACAGGGGCGGGTGATCCATCGCCAGGATCTGGGCGGCGACTTCGCTGCGCTGGAGGAGGAGCTGATGGCCTTCGGCGGCGAGGACGAGGCGGCGTATGATCTGGACCGGGCCGATGCGCTGGTCTGGGCGGTGACCGACCTGCTGATCGACCGGGCGGGGGATGCGAACCGGGGGCCCTGGATCCGGCAGCTTTAATTTTGAAGGGCGCTAGCGCTCGCGACGCGGTCGCTCGCTGCTTGAGCGCGGAGGAGACGCGAATTTCTTCGAACTGGACAACCGCAGTTACCAATCGTTTGGGTGAACGGCGTAAAGGTTGACCCGAGGGGAGTGTTCTCATGGGTCTGTACGCCGACATCGTTCCGCATCTGGCCACCAGCGCGCGTGAGCGGCGGGGGCAGATTCCGGTGCGGGTGATCCTCGGCGCCATGATCTGCTGGATGCTGTATGCGGCGGACCGGACGGAGCTGATCGCGCCGTGGATCGTGCTGACGACGGCGGTGCAGCTGCTGGAGTGGCGGGCGCTGGCCCCGTTCCGGAACGGCGGCGGTGCGGCGCTGGAGCGGCATGCGGTGGTGCTGCCGGCGCTGGGCGCGACCATGCTGATGGCGGGGATCCACGCCGGGGCGGCGGCGCTGATCTGGAGCAGCGGCGGGCAGATCCTGTCGACCGTGGCGGTGCTGATCGTGGTCGGCGGGATGATCAACAACCTGGCCTCGGGGATCGAGAACCGGGCCCTGTATCTGATCGGCACCGCGCCCTACGCCGTCGCCCTGTTCGCCATGCCGGCGTCGCGCTGGCTGGAGGGGGAGACGCGCCACCTGCCGCTGCTGCTGGGCTGTCTGGCGCTGTTCTTCGGGGCCTTGCTGAGCGTCTGGGGCCGGGTGCATGCGGCGCGGATGGCCGAGATTGGCGCCATCCGCGAGGCCGGGGTGCGGCTGGCCCAGGCGGAGGCCGCGATGGCCGACCGCGCGGCGATGGCCGCCATTGTCAGCCACGAGCTGCGCACGCCGGTCAGCGCCATCCTGGCGGGAGCTCATGTGATCCGCCACGGCGACCGGCCCGAGGCCACGCCCGAGACGGCGGACCTGATCATCGACGCCGGGCGGCTGATGACCGGGATGCTGAACGACCTGCTGGATCATTCGAAGATCGAGGCGCGGGCGATGGCCATCGAGGCGCGCGACTTCGACCTGACCGCCCTGCTGGCGGACACCGAGCGGTTCTGGCGGCCGCAGGCGGCGGAGAAGGGCTTGACCCTGACCGCGCCGACGGCGGGCGAGGCGCTGTGGCTGAAGGGCGATCCGTACAGGCTGCGGCAGATCCTGAACAACCTGATCTCCAATGCGATCAAATTCACCGAGGCGGGCGAGGTGGCGTTGGAGGCGCGGGTGGCCGGCGAGGGCGCCGGGCGCAGCCTGACGCTGACCGTGCGCGACGAAGGGGCGGGCATCGCGCCGGACGCGATGAGCCGGCTGTTCACCCCGTTCGCCCAGGGCTCGGCCGAGGTGGCGCGGACCTATGGCGGGACCGGGCTGGGGCTGACGGTCAGCCGCGACCTGGCCCGGCTGATGGGCGGAGAGCTGACCGCCGCCAGTGTGGCGGGCGAAGGCGCGGCCTTCACCCTGACGCTGACCTTGCCGCTGGGCGAGCCGGTGGCGGAGGAGGCGGGCGCCGAGGGCGAAGGTCCGGAGCTGAGCCGCCAGCTGCGGGTGCTGGCGGTGGACGATCACGAGATCAATCGCCGGACGCTGGCGCTGGTGCTGCAGCCGCTGGACGTGGAGCTGGTCACCGCCAGCGACGGGGCCTCGGCGCTGGAGGCGCTGGCGGCCCGCCCGTTCGACGTGGTGCTGATGGATGTGAACATGCCCGGCATCGACGGTAATGAGGCCACACGCCGCCTGCGCGCCTCGGACGGGATCAATGCGACGACGCCGGTGATCGGCTTCAGCGCGGGCACGGAAGCGGCCCAGGTCGCGGCCTGTCGGGCGGCGGGGATGACCGACTGGCTGGCCAAGCCGCTGGAGCCGGCGAAACTGTATGCGGCGCTGGACCGGGCCATGCGGCCGGAGGCCGTTCCGGAAACCGCGCGGGACGTGGCCTGATCCCGGCGCTATAGCGGGCGGATGAAGACACTCGACGTCCTGATCGTCGGCGCGGGCGCCGCCGGAATGATGTGCGCCATCGAGGCCGGGCGGCGCGGCCGGTCGGTGCGGGTGGTGGACCACGCCCGGAACCCCGGCGAGAAGATCCGCATCTCGGGCGGCGGGCGCTGCAACTTCACCAACACCGGCACGACCCCGGGCAATTTCCTGGGCGAGAACCCGCGCTTCGCCACCAGCGCGCTGAAGCGCTACACCCAGCACGACTTCATCAAGCGGGTCGATCGGGCGGGCATCGCTTGGCACGAGAAGACGCTGGGCCAGCTGTTCTGCGACGACAGCGCCAAGCAGATCGTCCGCATGCTGACGGACGACATGCGCGAGGCCGGCGTGACCCTGTCGATGGGGACGGCCGTGGACCGCATCAGCCGCGTCGACGGCGGGTTCGAGGCGGCGATGTCGGACGGCAGCGTGGTGCGGGCATCGTCGCTGGTGCTGGCCACCGGCGGCAAGTCGATCCCGAAGATGGGCGCGACCGGCTGGGCCTATGAGACAGCGCGAAACTTCGGCCTGAGGATCACCGACACGCGGCCCGCGCTGGTTCCGCTGACGTTCGAGCCCGGGCTGCTGGAGAAGCTGGCGCCGCTGGCGGGCCTGTCGGTCGAGGCGGTGGTGTCGCATAGGGTTCCGGCCGACGGCGGGGCGCCGGGACGGCCGACGGGCGACACGAAATTCGCCGAGGGCCTGCTGTTCACGCACCGGGGGCTGTCGGGGCCCTCGATCCTGCAGATCAGCTCCTACTGGCGCGAGGGCGAGGCGATCACGGTGCGGATGGCGCCGGATGTGGACGTCTATGCCCTGCTGAAGGCCGCCAAGGAGGAGAACGGCAAGCAGATGGTGCACACGGCGCTGGGCCATATCGTGCCGCGCCGTCTGGCCGAGAGCGTCTGCGAACGCGAAGGGGTGAAGGGCAAGCTGGCCGAGGTCGGCGACAAGGTGCTGCGCCGTCTGGACGAGGCGGTGAACGGCTGGACCGTGAAGCCGGTCGGGTCGGAAGGCTATCGCACCGCCGAGGTGACTCTGGGCGGCATCGCCACCGACGAACTGGACCAGCAGACGATGGAGGCCAAGGCCGTGCCCGGCCTGTTCGTCATCGGCGAGGCGGCGGACGTCACCGGCTGGCTGGGCGGGTATAATTTCCAGTGGGCCTGGTCGTCGGGCTGGGCGGCGGGACAGGTTTGTTAGGTTCTGGGTTCCAGGGAATAGGTGCTAGGGAGCCTGTACGCCCCTGAAACCTGCTCCCCAGATCCTGCGCCCTATGTTCACCGCCACTGTCCTGACCATGTTTCCGGAAGCGTTTCCGGGGCCGCTGGGGGTGTCGCTGATCGGCACCGCGTGGCGCGAGCGCGGGCTCTGGAGCCTTGAAACGCTTGACATCCGGGCGTTCTCCGACGATAGGCGCGGCTTCCTGGACGACACCCCCGCGGGTGGCGGGTCAGGAGCCGTGCTTAAGGCGGACGTGGTGGCCCGGGCAGTCGATAGCCTGTCAGGACCAAAACGGCCGCTTTTGTACATGAGCGCCCGGGGTCGGCCCCTGACCCAGGCGCGCGTCAAGGAATGGGCGAAGGCGGACGGCATCGTCGTCCTCTGCGGTCGTTTCGAGGGGGTGGATCAGCGCGTGCTGGACGCGCGCGGGTTCGAGGAGGTCTCGGTCGGAGACGCGGTTCTCGCCGGCGGCGAGGCGGCGGCGATGGTCGCGATCGAGGCGTGCGTCAGACTGATCCCCGGAGTGCTCGGTGCGGCGGAAAGCCTGTCGTCCGAGAGTTTCGAGGACGGGCTTCTGGAATATCCGCAGTACACGCGACCGCGGACGTTCGAGGGGCAGGAGATCCCGGAGGTCCTGTTGTCGGGCGACCATAAAAAGGTCGCTCAGTGGCGCCAGGAGCAGCGGGAGATCACGACGCGGGAACGGCGACCCGACCTTTGGGCCGCCCATACCGCGAAGGACTAACGCGGAGCTTGCTCCGCCAATTCACAGCTAAAGGGCGCAAAAGCCCGAGGAGAATAGAATGAACATCCTTCAGACCTTGGCGGCCGAAGAGAAGGCCCGTCTGATCGAAACCCGCGCGATCCCCGACTTCCAGCCGGGCGACACCCTGCGCGTCAACGTGAAGATCAAGGAAGGCGAGCGCGAGCGCGTTCAGGCCTTCGAAGGCGTCTGCATCGCCCGCGCCGGCGGCGGCGTGAACGAGAACTTCACCGTCCGTAAAATTTCGTTCGGCGAGGGCGTCGAGCGCGTCTTCCCGATCCTGTCGCCGATGATCGAGTCGATCGAGGTGAAGCGTCGCGGCGTCGTGCGTCGCGCCAAGCTGTACTACCTGCGCGACCGTCGCGGTAAGTCGGCCCGTATCGCCGAGAAGCAAACCGTCCGCGCGCCGAAGGTGGCCGTGCCGGAAACCGGCAAGGTCGAAGCCAAGACCGAAGAAGCCTGATTTCAGGCTTCTCGCTGAGAGAATGACGAAGGCCCCGGTGGAAACGCCGGGGCCTTTTTGCTGTGCCTGGGGCGGCGGGCAGAGTGCCGGGGTGTGATTTGTGATTGGTGGTTCGCGTCGGAACGGACCGGGCCGTCCTGCATCGATCGCAGTTCAGCTAATCACCAATCACCCACCACCAATCACCTTTCAGCCCCCCGGCCTCGACCGAGGGCCCTCACCCGCGCCGCTACTGCGGAAAGAGCGGATTGTTGGCGTCGCGTTGGCCTTCGAGGCTGTGGCGGAGGTCGTGGATCTCGTCGCCGCCGCGGACGCGGGCGAAGGCGCGGCGGATGCTTTCGCGGGTGGTGGCCGAGATGTTGGAGTCGTTCAGCGCCTTCTCGAACTGGGCGGCGACATGGGCGTCGGCGCCCTCGACCGCGCCGACCATGGAGGCCTCGTCGCGCAGCAGGGCGTGCTTCACGTCGGTGAAGGCGCGCTGGGCCTTGGCGAGGATGGAGCCGTCGGCGTCCGGCTCGCCGCCCAGGACGCGGACGTTGGAGGACAGGTCGTCGGCGATCACCCGGCGCTCGGCCTCGCGGCGGGCGAAGAACTCGCGGTGGCCGGGGTCGGCGGTGTTGTCGACGGCGTCGTGGTAGCCGTCCGCGCTGTCGATGACGGTGCGGATCAGGCCGTTGAGAACCTGGATGTCGTGACGGTTGGCGTTGCTCATATCGGGCCTCCGGGGAGAGACCCATAAAGCGTCTGCCTGCGGCGAAGGTTGCCGGTCAGCGTGGTTTACACAGGATTGTCAGAGCTTTGTCCGGAGGGACCACAGCTCCGGGAAGCAGCGGCGCTGCAGCGTCTCGGTCAGGTAGCCGACGCCGTCGGTGCCGCCGGTGCCGCGACGACGGCCGATGATGCGCTCGACCGTGACCACATGCTTGTGGCGCCAGGTCAGCAGGGCGTCGTCCAGATCGACCAGCTTTTCGGCCAGTTGATAGAAGGGCCACCAGCGCTCGGTGTCGCGATAGACCTCCAGCCAGGCGGCCTCGACGGCCTCGGACGGCTCATAGGGCTTCGACACGTCGCGGTTCAGCACCTCGGCGGGAACCGGCAGGCCGGCCTTCGCGAGCTGGGACAGGGCGTCGTCATAGAGGCTGGGGGCGTCGATGGCGGCCTTGAGGGCGGCGTGGGCCTCGGGCCGGTCCTCGTGGAAGCGCAGGAAACGCTCGTCCTTGAGCCCGAGCGCGGATTCGAAGCGGCGGAACTGGTCGCTCTGGAAGCCGGAGGAGGAGCCGAGCGAACCGCGGAAACGCAGGTAGTCGGCGGGGGTCATGGTGGCCAGGATATCCCAGCTGAGCGTCATGACGGTCTGGATGCGGCTGACCCGGGCCAGCGACTTGTAGGCGGGGACCAGATCGCCCGCGCGGACCAGCGACTGGGCCAGGGCCACCTCGTGCAGGATCTGCTTGAGCCACAGTTCCTTGGTCTGGTGGATGATGACGAACAGCATCTCGTCATGCTGGTCGGACAGCGGATGCTGGGCCGCGAGCAGGTCGTCGAGCGCCAGATAGCTGGCGTAGGTGATCGTGGACGGCGCTGTGTTCTCGGTCATGCCGACCGTATCGCCCGGCGGGGCGAAGGGCTCAAGGGGCCGTATTGTCCACGGCCCCACCCTGTCGTCGCTGATCCGCCGACATCCCTCCCCACAAGGGGGAGGAAGAATTCGAACTTACCTTAGCGCTGGACCCACTGGCCCTGGGCGTTGCGGTACCACTGGCCCGAGCTGATGCGCGGCAGCAGCTGGGTCTCGAACATGCGGGCGCCGGCGTCGGCGGCGGTGGCGCCGCCCCCGGCCTGCTGGGCCGAGGCGGCATAGGCGCTGCGGCGACCGGCGTTGGTGGCCTGGACGGCGGCGTTCAGGGCCGAGTCCGCCGAGGGGACGCGGAAGCCGACATAGCCGTCAGCCTGTTCGCCCACCGTACCGGCGGCCTTGGCGGCGTCGATCAGGGCCTTTTGCTGGCCGGTCTGGGCGAAGGCCGCGCCCGCGGCGACGCCGAGGGCCGCGACGGCGGCGACCATGACGAAGACTTTGCGGAAGGACATCGGTTGGACCTTTCTCATCAGAACAGGTTCGGGTTCTCGGCCAGGAGGTTCTGAAGCTCCCGGTCGAGACGCACGCGGATGTCGGCGTCCAGCTTGGCGTTGATCTGGATCGGATCGACCTGCAGGCGGACCGTGGGGGTGCAGGCGGCCGCGCCCATGCCCAGGGCGGCGAGGCCGAGCAAGGCGACGGTTCTGCGAGACTTGGTCCGGGTCATGACAGGGCTCCGATTGATCCGCGGCGACTAAACGCGATCGAGGGTGAACGGGTTCTGAACGGTGAAGGCGTTCGGATCAAGGCGACGCTTCGTCCCCGGGCTCAGCGTCGGGCTCCGCATCGGGGCGACCGTTGCGGGCCCGGTCCAGCGCCATCAGGTCGCTGACCAGCTCGTTCAGATTGACCGAGGTATCCAGCGTCAGATCGATGCCGGTGTTGGACGGCAGGGGCAGTTCGCGATTGAGGAACTGACGGCTGATGAACTCGGCCACCGGGATGCGGAGCTCCTGACGGGTGGGCGGATCGTGACGGCCGCGGATGCGGAAGATGACGCCGAGACGGCCCTGGTCGCGGCTGTCCACCTGGGCGGACAGGATGTCGAAGGCCAGGTTCTCCATCGCCTGATAGGCCAGGTCCTGGACGGTGTTCGGCGGCAGGGCCTCGCCGCCGCCCTGGGCCTCCAGCCCGGTGAGGGCGGCGCGCGGGATGGACAGGCGACCCGGCTGGACGGCCTGCAGGTCGCCGCCGACGATGCGGACGCCGTCGGTGGGGTTCCAGCTGAACGGCAGGCGGCCCGAGACCACGGCGTCGAGGCTGACCTTGTCGCCGAAACCGGCGTCGGTGATGATCTGGCCCAGCTGGACGGACTCGACCAGGATCACGCCGGTGAAGCCCTGCTGGATGTCCAGCGGGATGGACAGGGGCTCGACCCGCACGGTGCCGCCGGCGACGGACAGGTCCGCGCCCTCGACCATCAGCGCGGCCTTGTCGAGGCCAAAGACCAGATCGATGTCGGTCAGGGGGGCGACGGATTCCAGCAGGTCGGCGTGCAGGGCCTGTCCCGGCGCGGCGACGAGCGGCGCCAGGCTGGTGAAGTCGATCATGCCGCGCAGCCCCTTCACCGGCCCGGCGGGGCTGGCGAAGTCGAGGCCGGGGATGGTCAGGCGGCCCGAACTGGTCCCCTCGGCGTCGGCGCGCCAGTCGACGCGGCCGCTGAAGCCGACCGAGCCGGTCGCGGGGGAGCCGACGATGCCGCCGGCCAGGGGGCTGAGGTCGGACGGCTGCAGCCCGCCCTCGGCGAAGGTGATGGACGGGGCGTCGATGGTCAGGCCGCCGACGCCGGCCTTGCCGTCATGGGCGAGGGTCAGGCGGCCCAAAGCCGTCTCGCCGTGCGAGAGGTCGAAGGCGCCGGTCCAGTTGTCGTCGGACAGACGGGCCGAGCCGGCGGCGGTGATCGGGTTGAAGCGGGTCGGGTCGGTGGCGTCGACGACGGTGGCGCGGGAGACCTGGGCCGTCATGCCCACGCCGCGCGGCCCGCCGTTGGCCGTCAGCGTGCCCTCGGCGTCGCGGAAATGCAGGGCCAGGAAGGGGGCCGAGGCGTTGACGCCGGACAGGCGGCCGTCGGCGCGCCAGGCGCCGTCGCGGACCTCGACCAGCGGCCGGGCGACCGGGCAGAAGCGGCCCGAGATGTCGGTGACGTCGCTCTCGTCCAGCTCCAGCCGTTCGACGGCCAGGGGGATGCAGTCGCGGGTGACGTAGGTCAGGCGGCCGTTGCTGGAGGCCAGCTCGCCCTTCGTCTGCAGGGTGATGCCGCGCGCCAGGCCGAAGTCGAGGGCGGCGCGGCCGTCAAGCGTGGCGGTGAAGCCGCCGTCGGTCAGGGACCAGCGGGGAATGTCGAAGGCCGCCTCGGGCAGGCCGCGACCGCGCGTGGCGGTCAGGGACAGGCTGCCGCCGCCCTGTTCCCCGCGCGTGGCGCTGAAGATCGGACCGGCGCCGGGGCGCAGGGTCAGGACACCGCCGTTGGCCGGGGTCAGGGTCGCGGGCCGGTCGAGGGTGATGCGCGTGCCGGAACTGCCCGCCGAGACGGTGAAGGCGGGGATGTCGACCGCGAAGCCGGACAGGGCGCGCTTCATCTCGGCCAGTTCGGGAATGTCGTCGCGGGCGGGCGTGCCGAACAGGGGCCAGCTTCCGCGCGCGGCGCGCAGGCCGCCCCGGACATCGACGCGCAGGCCGCCGTCGGCGACCAGATCCAGCCGCGCCGAGCCGCGCGCGCCGGTCAGGGACAGGTCGGTCATGGCCAGACGGTCGGCGGCGAGGAGCACCGGCCCCTGCGCCTCGAAGGCCGCGCCGCGTCCGCCGGCGATCAGCTGGCCGGTCCCCAGACGCACGCCCGAGCCGCTGAGGCCCGCGCTTTCGATGCGGGCGGCGGCGACCTCCGCCGGGCCCTCGATGCGCCAGCCCACGCCCTCGCCGTTGCGATCCAGAACGGTGGCGGCGTCGGTCAGGCGCAGGCGGGCGCCCTGCCCGGCCACCGCGCCTTCAAGGCCGGCGGCGCGCAGGTCGGCGGTGGTGCGGCCGTCGATGCGGAAGGTCTCGATCCAGCCGGAGGTCAGGCCGGCGAACGTCAGGGCCGCCTCGACGCCGCGCGCGGCATTGTCGCCGGTGGCGAGGCGGTCGGCGGTCAGGCGCACATCGATGCGGGCCTGACCGTCGCCGCGACGGGTCTTCAGGTCCGGATAGGGCAGGTCGCCGGTCAGGGTGAGCTGAGCCCCCTCCCCGCCCACGCCCGGCAGGCGGGCCGAAGCCGCCGCAGCGGTGGCGCGCAGGGCCACGCGGTCGCCGGTGGTGGTCAGATCGACGGTCGCCGTCAGGCCCCGCGCGTCGATGCGGTCGCCGCTGCGCAGGGCCGTGGCTGGCAGGCGGGCGGTCAGACGCATCAGCTTGCCGTCCTCGACCCGCGCGTCGCCGAGAATGTCGGCGGGGCCGTAGTCGGTCAGCAGACGCACGCGGGCGTCCTCGATCAGCACCAGCGGCGCCTGACTGTCGGGACCGGGCGGACGGCCGGTGAATTTCTCGATCAGCGGGTCCAGCGAGCCGAAGGAGACCTTGCCCCCCTGCAGGCTGACGCGGGCGACCGGGCGCAGCAGGCGGACGCGGCTGGGGGTGACGCCCAGGCCGTGGTCGGACCAAGGCGCGCCGATCGCATAGTCCACCTCGACCCGTTCGACGGTCACATCGGGATCGCGCGGGTCGCCGATGCGGATGCGGGCGACGACGCTGTCCAGCTCGATGCTTTCGATGTCCACATCGGCGGGCACGCCCTCGCGCTCCAGCCAGCCGACCAGCACCTGACGGGTCACGGCCCGGCGGTTCAGCCAGGTCAGGGCGGCGAGGACCAGCAGCACGCACAGAAGGATGCCGGCGACGCCGAGCAGACGGCGGACCACCGGGCGGATCCCCGGACGGGCGCGGCGTTTGTCCGGACGGGGCGCGCCGGGGGCGGGGGAGGCCGTGTCGCTCATGCCCTTCGTCCTTTAGCGGCACAGGCGGGGCGGCGGAAAGGGCGATGAACAGAAGTCATCGCCCGTTGAGCAGATTTCTCGTGTCCAGACGGCAACAGCATAGTGGCCCAACGGCAACTTTGAGTGCATCGAGAGTCGCCGCCGGATACTGCGGCGTCGCGTCGCGCATTAACGATTGGATAGTGCGCGAATACTGTCGCGCTCACCTCGGATCATCTCACGGATCACGCCAGCTTTACCGGTCACTACGGCTCCGGTTAACGGGTTGTAACGATCTGGCTTCCCATGATGGCACAGACGAGCTATACGGCCCGTCTCGCGAAAGGCGGTTCCTGTGGGGGGCGGCCTGGCGTGATCGTTGCTTTCAGTGGCTTGGGCGCCGGTTCGGCGTCGCTGTTTATCGGGGTTCGATGGCTCAGTTCGATCCACGCCGCCAGCCGATGCGCATCGCGCCTCACGCCCTCACGGCGGTGGCCGCGGTCTCGGTGGCGCTGCTTGCCGGCCGCGTCTATCAACCCGTTCAGGCGCAAGAAGCTCCCGTCCTGACCGCAAGTCAGATTGCCGCACTGGAAGCCCAGGCCTTCGCCGCCGGCGGCGCGCCGGCCGGTCTGACCGCCCCGGAAGCCATTCCGGTCGAGATCCGTCGCGGTGAAACCTTCGAGCAGGCCGTGCGCCGCACCGGCATCGCCGCCGAGGAAGCCTCGGCCGTCGCCGCCACCCTGTCGAACGCGATGGACGTCAGCTCGATGCGGGCCGGCCAGAAGTTCGAAACCGCCATTTCCAAGCCGCGCGGCGGCCGGGGCGACGCCCGCCTGATCGGCCTGACCATGCGCACCGGCCCGGCCAGCCAGGTCACCGTGTCGCGCAGCTTCGACGGCGCCCTGCGCCTGCGCGCGCTGGAGGAAAAGGTCACCCACGAGACCGTGGTGCTGACCGGCAAGGTCGAGGGCTCCCTGTCCCGCACCGCCCGCCGCGAAGGGGCTCCGGCCGCCATCGCCCGCAGCGCCGGCCGCCTGTTCTCGCACAAGTTCGACATGGACCGGGACATCCGGGCGAACGACGAGTTCACCTATGTCTTCGACCGCACGGTCACCGAGAACGGCCGCACCATCGGCTCCGGCGACCTGCTGTACGCCCAGCTGAAGGGCGTGACCTTCTATCGCTTCAAGCCCGCCGGGGCCCGTGAAGCCCAGTATTTCGACGCCACCGGCAAGAACACCCGTTCGGCCTTCATGCGCACCCCGGTGGAGCGCGGCTTCCGCGTCTCGTCGTCGTTCGGCTTCCGCCGTCACCCGATCTCGGGCTTCCGCAAGATGCACCAGGGCATCGACTTCGCCGCGGGCATGGGCACGCCGGTCATCGCCCCCGCCGACGGCGTGGTGGTCGAGGCCCGCCGCTGGGGCGGTTACGGCAACTGGCTGCGCATCCGCCACCCGAACGGTCTGGAAAGCGGCTACGGCCACCTGTCGCGCTACGCCTCGGGCATCCGCGCCGGCCAGCGTGTGAGCCAGGGCCAGGTGGTCGCCTATGTCGGTTCGACCGGCGCCTCGACCGGCCCGCACCTGCACTATGAAATCTGGCGCGGCGGCCAGCGGATCAATCCGGCCGGCGTCCGCACCGAGGAAGGCACCGTTCTGGCGGGCGCCGACCTGGCCGCCTTCCGCGCCGAAAAGGCCCGCATCGACCGCATCATCGCAGCGGGCGGCGAGAAGCGCACCCAGCAGCCGACGATGGCCGGAGGCCTGCGTCCGGCGCGCACCTAGAGGTTCGCGCGGCTTTTCCTGTTCAGGGCCGCCACGACGGCTGGCAGATGGGAAGTGATTGGTGATTAGTGGTTGGCCAGCGGCCTGCGGCCGCGCGGTCCGCGCCGCCCTTCCGCCGGCGACGGTGCTGAGAAGCCCCTGACTGTGGATGCAGGTGATTGGTGGTTGGTGATTGGTGGCTGGCCGACAGTCTGCCGCCGCACGGTCCGGGCCGCCCTTCCACCGACGGCGACGCTGCAATCACCAATCACCAACCACCAATCACCCCCTTCATCATGGCGCCGCAATCCGCCCGGAGAACGGAGGCATGCAGGCGAGACGTGACATCCTGATCGGCTTGGCGCTGGCGACGGCGGCGCCGAAGGCCTGGGCGCAGGCGGCGTTCAGTTCGCGGCGGATCACGGTCGAGACGCGCGGGCGGGGGCCTGACCTGATCCTGATCCCCGGACTGGCCTCCACCGCCGACATCTGGCGCGCGACCGCCGACCGGCTGGCGGGCCGCTACCGGCTGCATCTGGTCTCGGTGCGCGGGTTCGGCGACCTGCCGGCCCAGGCCAACGCCGATGGAGCGGTGCTGGGCGCCGTGGCGGGCGAGGTGCTGCGCTACATCACCGAAAGCCGGCTGAACCGGCCCGCCGTCATCGGCCATTCGATGGGCGGGCAGATCGGGCTGAGGCTGGCGTCGGACTGGCCCTGGGCGGTCGGGCGGCTGATGACGGTGGATTCCTCGCCCTTCTTCGCCGCCCTGATCAGCCCGCAGGCGACCGCCAACGACGTGCGGCCCATCGCCCAGGTGGCCTATCAGGCGATCCAGTTCCTCGGCGACGAGGCCCTGAAGGCGCAGGGGCGGGAGTTGGGCGTCGAACTGGGCGGCGCGGCGGACAGCCTGTTCAGCGGCATCGGCTGGCAGGGCGGCGACCGGCAGGTGCTGGCCCAGTCCCTGTATGAGGTGATGACCATCGACCTGCGCCCGCGCCTGCCGCGGATCACGGCGCCGGTGACGGTGGTCTATGGCTGGAGCCCCGACCGCAACTCGCCGCGCGGCCACGCCGACGGCCTGTTCCGCGGCGCCTATGCCCGCTTGCCGGAGCCGGCGGTGTTCGAGCGGATCGAGGGCGCCGAGCATATGGTGATGATCGACCAGCCGACCCGGTTCGTGGCGGCGGTGGACCGGTTCATGGGGTGAGGGGGGCGCCGTTTTCGACCCATTGCGGACGCCCTAACCCCGTGCCCTAGTTGCCGCACCGTATGATCCATAGGGTGAGAAATGATTGAGTTCGCATTGGCCGCCGCGCTGCTGGACACGCCGCCTCCGCCCGCTCAGGCTTTGACGGGCCGCATCGCCTTCGAATGCTCCCAGCCCGGCGATGCCGAGATTGCGTGGAGGCAAGACCGCCAGACCCCGAATAGGGTGCGCGGCACGGCAATGGTGATTACGCAGATCACATCTCAGGGGAGGTCGGCTCCCCAAGACGAACTTGACGCTATCAACGAGGCGTTACCGTTCGACCATCTCATGGGGGCATCTCTCATCTGCGACCCGGAGGCATTCCGACTGACCCTCATGTTCGTGAGTGGTCAGAACAGCTTCATCCGGCGTCATCTCGTTCTCGCGCCCGACCGCTTCTACTACGACACGCGTCCAGGCGTGCCATAGGCGGAGAGTGCCGGCGGGGAGAACACCGCCGAGCGGCATCGGCGCTTGCGCTCCCAAGGCGACATTCGGCTTCCGACCCAAAGCAGAAGTCGAGCGCGCCTGTCCAAATCCTGACGTTGCCGCCAGCTGCGTCACGAGACATAGTGGGAGCGATGATGATGAAGGCCAACTTTTTCCCGCTGATCTGAGGCGTGCTCGCCCCGGCGCTCCACGCGCCGCTCAGATCATTTTTCGGCCCCGAGAGGGCCAGGGAGAATAACCGTGCCTCATCATGAGCATGAGGGTCTGACCGACGGTCAGATCCAAGACTTTATCAACGACGGCTTCGTCAGGCTCGATGACGCCTTCAGCGCCGATCTCGCGGCCCGGTGCCGTGACGAGCTGTGGGCAGAAATCGGATTGTCGCCCAATGACCCGAAAGGTTGGACGGAGCCTGTGATCCGGGTCCCGTCGAAATCGTCAAAGCCATTCGTCGAGGCGGCCAATACGCCACAGCTGCATCGGGCCTATGATCAACTGACGGGCGAAGGCCGCTGGCTTCCGCCGCTGGGCCTCGGAACTTTTCCGATCCGTTTTCCATCGCCAAAGCCGGTAGGGGACGATGGCTGGCACATCGACGTGAGCTTCGGCGACTCCCCGGACTTCATGGACTGGAGAGCCAACATCAAGAGCAGCGGACGGGCGCTTCTGATGCTTTTCCTTCTGTCCGACGTCGGTGAGAACGACGCACCGACCCGCATAAGGCGAGGATCGCACTCCGTGATTGCTCGCGAACTCCTGCCCTACGGCGAGCGAGGCGCATCACTGCGTCAGCTGGCGGCAGACGGCTTTGCTTCCACCAGCGCTTGTCAAGTGAGCCTTGCGACAGGCCGTGCAGGCACAGTCTTCCTGTGTCATCCCTTTCTCGTCCATGCGGCGCAGGCACACCGAGGAACTAAACCGCGCTTCATGGCCCAGCCGCCCCTGCTTCCTCGGGCCGAGTTCGACCCGTCATCGACACCCTCGCCCGTCCAGACCGCTATCCGCCGAGCCTGCGGATTGACCATCTGATTGGCCGCGCCCGAGGCGATCTTCCGCTTCGGGCGCTTCCAGCCCGAGGTCCGCTTGCCACCCAAGGCTGATCTCTTTCATGTCCGCTTTCGGCGCCTGAGGTGAAGACCCCCTCCACCGCTTCGCGGTCCCCCTCCCCATCGCTGTGCGACGGGGAGGAGACGCGGATGGGACCGGGCTTTATCCCGCGTCCGGCTGGTTGTCCGGGTGTGCGGCCACGAAGGCCGGGTGGGTCTTGGCGGCCTCTTCGATGGCCAGCAGGCGGGGGAAGGCGTCGAGGGCCACATTGAACCGGGCCGCCGAATAGATCTGCGGGATCAGGTAGCAGTCGGCCAGGGTGGGGGCGTCGCCGTAGCTCCAGCCGGCGCCGTGGCGGGCGACGAGGGCTTCCAGCGCCTCGAAGCCGGGGAGGATCCAGCGGGCGGCCCAGGCGTCGACGGCGGCCTGATCCGCGCCGAAGCCTTCACGCAGGGCCTTGCCGACGCGCAGGTTGTTCAGAGGATGGATGTCGCAGCCGATCAGGGCGGCCATGGCGCGGACGTGGGCGCGGCCGAGGGCGTCGGACGGCAGCAGGGCGGGCGTCGGATGCGCCTCCTCCAGCCATTCGAGGATGGCGGGGCTCTGGGTCAGGACAGCGCCATCGACTTCCAGCGCCGGGACCATGCCCTGCGGGTTCAGCGCGACATAGGCCGGATCCTTCTGGGCGCCGGTGCGCAGGTCGTGACCCTGTTGTTCATAGGACAGGCCCTTGAGCGCCAGGGCGATGCGGGTGCGGTAGGCGGCGCCCGAGCGCCAGTAGCCGTGCAGGATCATCGGGCGGCCACCGCGAACGACAGGGCGGGCAGGCCGCCGATGGTCGCCTCGACCCGGTCGCCGGGGACCAGCGGGCCGACGCCCTCGGGCGTGCCGGTGAAGATCAGATCGCCCGGCTGGATGTCCCACAGCTCGCGGGCCTTGGTCAGGATCTCGTCGGGGCTCCAGATCATGTCGTCCAGACGGCCGGTCTGGCGGACCTCGCCATTGACCGTCAGTTCGATGGTCGCGGACGGATCGGGCAGGGCGCCGGGATGGATCGCCGCCAACGGGGCCGACTGGTCGAAGGCCTTGCCGGCGTCCCACGGGCGGCCCGTCTTCTTGGCCTCGGCCTGCAGGTCGCGGCGGGTCAGGTCGCAGCCGACCGCCCAGCCGACGACGCCGGCCGGCCCGATGGCGCAGACCAGCTCGACCTCATGGTGCAGGTTGGCGGTCGCGGTCGGATAGACCGGGCCCGCGCCGTCGGTGACCACCGCATCGGCGGGCTTGGTGAAGAAGAAGGGCTCGGCCCGATCATGGCCCATCTCGCGCGCATGGGCGGCGTAGTTCTGACCCACGCACAGGATGCGCCGCACCGGGAAGCGGGCGTCGGAGCCGCTGATCGGCAGGGACGGGGTGGGGGCGGGGGGGAAGAGGAAGGTCATGTAGGGGCTAGGCTCTAGGGGTCAGGGGCCAAGGTTGAAGGAAGTAGCGCAAGGCGAGCTTCACGCACAGCAGGGACCACCTGAACCTGAAACCTGCCCCCTGGAACCTGGCCCCTTTCCGATGCTGCACCGCGGGAACCGTCACCGCACAGTGGCGTTTCGGCTCAGGGTTCTCTATCTAACCGTCAAGCTTGACCAAACGGAGCGCGCATCATGGCGACGACCAAGGCGGCCCGCGCCGCAGTTAAGAACGATCTGAACACGCTGAAGGACGACCTGAAGGTCCTCGGGACCGAGGAAAAGGCCGCCCTGCGCGAGAAGGCGGCCGTCGCCGACGCCCGCATCCGCGCCAAGGCCGCCGAGGCGGAAGCCCAGCTGCGCGAACAGGCCGGCGTGCTGCGCGAGCGGGCCCGCGGCTACTATGACGAGGCCCGGGTGAAGGGCCGCGAGTACTATGATGATGCGTCGGAGCGCTTCGACGAAGCCCAGCGTTATCTGACCGAGCGCGTCCAGGAGCGTCCGATCCAGTCGACCGCCATTGCTCTGGGCGTCGGCGTCGTGCTCGGCCTGCTGCTCGCCGGTCGCCGTCGCTGATGTT
>JAVHYH010000228.1 GCA_031119155.1 Brevundimonas sp. | reverse complement strand
TAAGAGCGCGGCCCAAGGGATCAGGAAACGCCGCGGTCACCGTCACTGCACGGGCCCGGCCATTGTCGGGGAGTGGGCATGCGCCTCACCAATATTCTTCGCACGACCGTTTCGGCCGCCGTCGTCGGCGCTTGCGCCTTCGGCTTCGCCGGGGTCGCCTCGGCTCAGGACCAGGACGGTCCGGCCACCGTCGATGACATCATCGTCACCGCCCAGAAGCGCGAACAGAACCTGCAGGACGTGCCGATCGTGGTCACCAGCCTGCCGGCCGAGCAGCTGGAAAACGCGGGCGTCCGTGACATCAAGGATCTGCAGATCCTGACCCCGGGCATGACCGTCACCTCGACCCAGTCGGAAGCCTCGACCACCGCCCGTATCCGCGGCGTCGGCACCGTCGGCGACAACCCCGGCCTGGAAAGCTCGGTCGGCGTCGTGATCGACGGCGTCTATCGCTCGCGCAACTCGGTCGGCTTCGGCGACCTGGGCGAAATGAGCCGCATCGAAGTGCTGAAGGGTCCGCAGGGAACCCTGTTCGGCAAGAACACCTCGGCCGGCGTCATCAACATCCTGACCGAAGCCCCGTCGTTCAACTACGGCGCCAGCGGCGAGCTGACGATGGGCAACTACGGCGCCGTCGGCGTCTCGGCCTCGGTCACCGGCCCGATCAGCGACCAGCTGGCCTTCCGCCTGTACGCCGGTCACCGCGAGCGTGACGGCTTCTATGACGTCAACATCGGCGACGGTCCCCGCGAACAGAAGGACGACCAGAACCAGGACTTCTCGACCTTCCGCGGCCAGCTGCTGTGGTTGCCGAACGACAACACCTCGATCCGCATCATCGCCGACTACACCAAGCGCGACGAGTACTGCTGCACCGGCGTCCAGATCCGCACCGGCCCGACCTATCCGCTGGTCGACCTGGTCTCCAGCGGCACCGGCCAGCGTCCGCCGGCCACCGGCTTCGGCGCCCTGCCGTTCTCGCGTCAGGCCTTCGCCAACCGCGGCACCGGCCAGGACATCCAGGACATGGGTGTCTCGCTGGAAGCCAACATCGACCTGCCCGACCTGTTCGGCGGCGCCACCTTCACCTCGATCTCGTCGTGGCGCGACTGGAACGGCGATATCGGCATGGATATCGACTACACCGGCGCCGACATCCTGTATCGCAACCAGAACGGCGGCTACGGCTACTCGGTCGACAACCTGACCCAGGAATTCCGCCTGGCCGGCTCGAACGAGCGCCTCGACTGGCTGGTCGGCGTGTTCGCCACCCGTGAGCGTATCGGTCGCGGCGACACCTACTACTTCGGCGCCGACTACGGTCCCTTCCTGTCGCTGCTGCTGACCGCCCAGCTGAACGCCGCCACCGCCGGCGCCCCGACCCCTCCGGGACCGATCCCGATCAACCCGGGCCGCATCGGCTGCTTCACCGCGGCGGGGCAAACCGCCGCCGGTCTGGGCTCCTGCCTGTACGGCGGTCCGTCGGCCGTCGGTCCGGGCTTCGTCGTCGGCCAGGGCGTCGCCGACTTCTACGACCAGGAATCGTCGTCGCTGGCGATCTTCACCAACAACACCTGGCACATCACCGATCAGTTCGATCTGACCCTGGGCCTGCGTTACACCCAGGACGACAAGAGCCTCAGCGCCCAGCAGCGTAACGTGAACGGCAACGGCGCGACCTGCGCCGCCTTCGGCGCCAACGCCGCCGCCATCGCCGGCGCGCTCGGCGCCGGCGCCGCCCAGACCATCGTCGGCAACGCCTGCCTGCCCTGGTCGAACGCCGCCTACGCCAACCGCAACATCGAGGAAAACTTCGATGACGGCGAGCTGAGCGGGACGATCAAGGCGTCCTACCGCCTGAACGACTCGGTCATGGCCTATGCGTCGTACGCCCGCGGCTACAAGAGCTTCGGCTACAACCTGGACCGCGTGCAGACCGGCATCACCCCGGTGGCCTCGCTGCTCTTCCCGTCGGAAGTCGTGGACAGCTACGAAGCCGGCGTGAAGATGACCCTGGTCAACCGCACCCTGCTGCTGAACGCCACCTACTTCGACCAGACGTTCAACGACTTCCAGCTCAACACCTTCCTCGGCACCGCCTTCGTGGTGGAATCGATCCCCGAGCTGACCTCGCGCGGTATCGACGCCGACATGCTGTGGTTCACCCCGATCGAGGGCCTGAGCCTGTCGGGCGGCGTGACCTACACCAACACCGAGTACGGTCACTTCACCGCGTCCGACCTGACCAACCCGGGCAACTTCCCGCAGCTGTCGCTGCTGCCGGGCGCCCGCGCCTCGTTCGCTCCGGAATGGTCGCTGTCGGCCTCGGTCAACTATGACCGCAGCATCGGCAACGGCCTGCGCGCGGGCTTCAGCCTCGCCGGCAAGTACATGAGCGAGTACAACACCGGTTCGGACCTGCTGCCCTGGAAGATGCAGGACGCCTTCACCACGCTGAACGGCCGTATCTCGTTCGGCGCCGAGGATGACAGCTGGACGGTCGACGTCTGGGCCCAGAACCTGACCGACGAGGAGTACCTGCAGGTCGCCTACAACGGTCCGCTGCAAGGCACCGCCTTCCAGTCGACCCTGCAGACCGGCGGCACCCACCCGGGCACCTACTACAACGGCAACCTGGACACCCAGACCTACGACGCCTTCCTGGGCCAGCCGCGCACCTACGGTGTGAGCCTGCGCTTCAAATACTGATCGCTTCAGCCTCGCTGAAACGGAAACCGGCCGGGGGCGACCCCGGCCGGTTTTGTTTTGTCCGCTCGCCGGGGGGGGCGGCTGGTGATTGGTGAGTGGTGATTGGTGAGTGGGCAGGCGGAGCCACTACGGTCGTTGCTGGCGCGTGCCTGGGCAGGCTGACCGCACAGGTCGGGTGACCGAGCCTGGAACTTCAGGGGCCAAAGGCGGCGCGGAAGTGAAAAGGGCGGAGCGTCCGACAACGCCCCGCCCAATCACCAATCACTCTTCACCCACGCCTTACCAGCGCTCGTCGATCCCGTCGGGGCCTTCCGGAGCAGGCTTCGAAATCGCCGTCTGACGGCCCTCGCCCTCGGCCTTGCGGGCCGCCAGTCCGCCGCCGAGGTGGCGGCTGATCCAGCCGGCGATGTCGTCCACGATGGTGAAGATCGCCGGGATGTAGAGCAGGGAAAGGAAGGTCGAGGAGATCAGCCCGCCCAGCACCGCCACCGCCATCGGCGAGCGGAACTCGACGTCCGCGCCCACCCCGATGGCGATGGGCACCATGCCGGCGCCCATGGCGAAGGTGGTCATCAGGATCGGCCGCGCCCGCTTGTGGGCGGCGTCCATGATGGCGTCGAAGCGGCTCATCCCGTCCTTCTCCGCCATGATCACATAGTCGACCAGCAGGATGGAGTTCTTGGCCGCGATCCCCATCAGCATCAGCACCCCGATCAGGGCCGACATGGAGAAATTCTTGCCCGACAGCGCCAGCGCGATGAACGCGCCGCCGATGGCCAGCGGCAGGGCGGCCATGATGGTCACCGGATAGGCGAAGCTCTTGAACAGCAGAGTCAGCACCGCATACATCAGCAGGATGCCGGACAGGAAGGCGATGGCGAATCCGGTGATCATCTCCTGGATGAACTCCGCATCGCCCGCCGGGACCTGACGCACGCCGTCCGGCAGGTTCTTCACCGACGGCAGCTGGTTGACCGCCTGACCGGCGGCGCCGGTGGTGATCCCGTCCAGTTCGGCGGTGATCGAGGCGATCCGCGAACGATCCTGACGGCTGACCGTGGCCGGTCCTGCGCCGAAGGCGACGTCGGCCACGGCGCTCAGCGGCACCTGTCCGCCGGTCGCCGTCGGCACCCGCAGGTTCTCGATGATCGTCAGGTCCGACCGCGCCGCCTCGGTCAACTGCAGGCGGATGGGGATCTGGCGGTCGCCCAGATTGTATTTGGGCAGGTTCTGGTCGATGTCGCCGATGGTGGCGACCCGCACGGCCTGCGAGATCGAGCCGGCCGAGACGCCCAGCAGGGCTGCCTCGTCGGCGCGCGGGGTGACCACGATTTCGGGCCGGGCGATGGCGGCCGTGTTCACGACATTGGCCAGTCCCTGGACGCCCCGCATCTCCTCCTCGACCTTGCGGGCGGCGGCGTCCAGCGTCGCCGGATCGTCGCCCAGGATCGAGAAGGTGTAGCTGGTGCCGTCGCTCGGCCCGCCGCCCTGCTGGGCGATGCCGGCGCGAATACGGGCGCCCGGGATGGACTTCATCTCGTCCACCATCACCCGCGCGAACTCCTGCTGGGTCAGGTCGCGGTCGCCCTTGCCGACCATATCCGCATAGACATTGGCCTGGTTCACGTCCTGACCGCCGATTGCGGCATAGACGGAGGTGACCTCCGGACGGGCCTCCAGCTTGCGGGTGACCTCCTGAACAATGGCGTCGGTCTGGGCCAGGGTCGATCCGGGCGGGGTCTCCACCTGGAAGGCGGCGCGACCCTCGTCAGCGGGCGACATGAACTCGAACGACATCTTGGCGACCATGGAGACAACCACGGAGCCGACGAGGAACAGCGCGCCGAGGATGAACACCTTCCAGCGGTTGGCCAGCGACCAGCGCAGGCCCTTCAGGTAGCCGTTCATCCAGAACGGGTCGCGATCCTCGTGATTGGTGTGCTTCAGGATGAAGGCCGCCATCAGCGGCGTCAGCGTCCGCGCCACGACCAGCGAGAAGAAGACGCTGATACAGGCCGCCAGGGCGAAGGCCTTGAAGAACTGGCCGATGATCCCCGGCATGAAGCCGACCGGGGCGAAGACGGCGATGATGGTGCCGGTCGTCGCCACGACCGCCAGCCCGATCTCGTCCGCCGCCTCGATTGAGGCCGCATAGGGCGGCTTCCCGTCCCGCATGTGCCGGACGATGTTCTCGATCTCCACGATGGCGTCATCGACCAGGATGCCGATGGTCAGCGACAGGGCCAGCAGGGTCACCGTGTTCAGCG
>JAVHYH010000227.1 GCA_031119155.1 Brevundimonas sp. | reverse complement strand
TATCAGGACCCGGACGACGTCCAGGCCCTGATCCGGCGATGCGCCGAAACGCTGGCTTAAGGGCCTTAGCTGCGAACGTCGTCCGCGGTGGTGGCGACGGCCGAGCCAACGGCTTCCACGTCGCGGCCGACGCCGGCGACGGTGTTGCAGGCCGAGACCGCCACGGCGGCGGCGACGAGGGTGAGGGCGATGATCTTGCGCATGGGGGCGCTCCCGATGAATGTTGAACCGTGGCCGTAACGACAAGCGTGGCCATACGGTTGCATGGTCAAGGCGCGGGCGTCTCTGCTACTTCAGAGCCATGACCCAGATCGCCCAGATTCCGTCCGGCCGCACCGCCGCCCAGCGCCTCGTCGACGTCCTCGTCGCCAATGACGTCAGCCACGTCTTCTGCGTGCCGGGCGAGAGCTATCTGGCGGTGCTGGACGCCCTCGGCGACGTCGCCGACCGGATCCAGGTCATCACCTGCCGTCACGAGGCGGGCGCCGCCAACATGGCCGAGGCCTATGGCAAGCTGACCGGCAAGCCGGGCGTCTGCATGGTCACGCGCGGACCGGGCGCCACCCACGCCTCCATCGGGGTGCATACGGCGCATCAGGACTCCACGCCGATGATCCTGTTCGTCGGCCAGATCGCCCTGACCGACCGGGGGCGCGGCGCCTTCCAGGAGGTCGACTATCGCGAGGTGTTCGGCGGGCTGGCCAAATGGGCGACCGAGATCGAAAGCCCGTCGCGCACCGTCGAGGTGGTCGAACGCGCCTTCGCCACCGCCCTGCAGGGCCGGATGGGGCCGGTGGTCATCGCCCTGCCCGAGGATATCCTGCATGACGACGGCGGCCCTGCCCCGGTGCGTCCGGTCGTCCCGGCGAAGGCGGCGCTGGACCCGGCTTTCGTCGAACAGGTGCGCGAGCGCCTGTCCAAGGCCGAACGCCCCCTGCTGGTGCTGGGCGGCTCGGGCTGGACCACCGAGGCCGCCACCGCCATCGGCGACTGGGCCGAACGGATCGGCCTGCCGGTCAGCCTGTCCTTCCGCCGCAAGGACATCCTGTCGAACGACCGGCCCAACTACGCCGGCGACCTGGGTCTGGGCTGCAATCCGAAGCTGACCGCGCGAGCGAAGGCGGCGGACCTGATCATCGCCATCGGCGCCCGTCTGGGCGAGAACCCGACCCAAGGCTACACCCTGCTGGACCGCGCCCGCACCGCCGAGACCCTGATCCACATCCATCCGGGCGCCGAGGAACTGGGCCGGGTGTGGACGCCGCTACTGAGCGCGACCGCGGACAACTCGCTGGCGGCGTTCGCCCTGTCGACCATCGACCCGGGCCGGAACTGGACCGCCGAGGCCGAGGCCGCGCACGCCGACTATCAGGCCTTCTCGACCCCCGTGCCAGTCGGCGGCGACGTCAACATGAGCGCGTGCATGGCGCATCTGGGCGAGGCCCTGCCCGCCGACGCCATCGTCACCAACGGGGCCGGAAACTTCGCCGCCTGGCTGCACCGCTTCTATCGCCACCGCGCCTGCCGCACCCAGCTGGCCCCGACCTCGGGCGCGATGGGTTATGGCTATCCGGCGGCGCTGGCGGCCAAGAGCCTGCATCCGGATCGCGACGTCATCTGCATCGCCGGCGACGGCGACTATCTGATGACCGGACAGGAGCTGGCCACGGCGGTCCAGTACGGCATCAACGCCGTGGTCGTGATCGTCGACAACGGCACCTACGGCACCATCCGCATGCACCAGGAGACCCACTATCCGGGCGCGTCGCGGGTCATCGCCACCGACCTGAAGAACCCCGACTTCGTCAAATACGCCGAGGCCTTCGGCGCGTTCGGCGTCCGCTGCGAACGGACCGAGGACTTCCCCGCCGCGCTGGAGGCGGCCCGGAACGCCGGCAAGCCCGCCGTCGTTCACCTGATCACCTCGGCCGAGGACATCGCGCCCCTGCGGACGATCACCGGCCTGCGTTCGAAGTAGGAGCCGCCATGCGCGCCGCCGCCATGCTCTGCACCGCCGCCCTCGCCCTGAACGCCTGCATGACCGTGCAGGGCGAGCCGGGTCAGCCCGGCCAGCCCGGCGCCCAGGCGACCAACCAGAACGACTGCGCGGTGATCGCCGCCGTCGCCAAGGGCCACTATGAGTTCGGGCCGAACAACGTCCCGCCGCCGCTGTGGCTGTTCAGCGAGGATGCGAGCTGGAAGCCCCGCTGCGACTGGAGCCGCTACGGCGTCAGCTTCCCGACCACCTATGACCCGCACCGCCAGCACCAGCCCGGCGACCGGGTCCAGTACGTCCAGTTCCAGAAGCCTGTCTATGACGGCAACGGCGCGACCATCGAGGCCGGCATCGTGCACGGTCCGCTGGCCGGGATGGGCGTTCGCTGCCGCGTCGTCTCCGGCGTCGCCGGCTGGACCCTGGCCGGTCAGTGCCAGAACACCTGGATCTCCTGACAACGCCCCGGTGACGGCGCGCCCGGGCGCCCCTATGTTCGCCCCATGACCGACGCGACGCCCGAGACCACCGCCCCCGACACGCCCGCGGAAGGCGGTCCCATCCGTCTGTGGATGATCGACGCCTCGGCCTACATCTTCCGCGCCTACCACGCCCTGCCGCCCCTGACCCGCAAGTCGGACGGCCTGCCGGTGGGGGCGGTGCAGGGGTACTGCAACATGCTCTGGAAGCTGCTGCAGGACATGAAGGGCGCGGACGGGCCGACCCATCTGGTGGCCATCTTCGACCACTCGGAGAAGACGTTCCGCAACACACTCTACGACCAGTACAAGGCCCACCGCCCGCCGCCGCCGGAGGATCTGGTGCCGCAGTTCCCGCTGGTGCGCGAGGCGACGGCGGCGTTCGGCGTGCATTGCGTCGAACTGCCCGGCTACGAGGCCGACGACCTGATCGCGACCTATGCCTGTCGAGCGCGGGATTCCGGGGGCGAGGCCGTTATTGTCAGCTCAGACAAAGACTTAATGCAGCTGATCGGGCCGTCGGTGGTGATGTGGGACCCGATGAAGGATCGGCGGCTGGCGGAAGAGGCCGTGTTCGAGAAATTCGGGGTCGGCCCGGAGAAGATGATCGATCTGCAGGCGCTGATCGGGGACAGCGTGGACAACGTCCCGGGCGCGCCGGGGATCGGGCCGAAGACGGCGGCGCAGTTGCTGGACGAGTACGGCGATCTGGATACGCTGCTGGCGCGGGCCGGTGAGATCAAGCAGCCGAAGCGTCGCGAGACGCTGATCGAGTATGCGGATCAGATCCGGCTCTCCCGCGAGCTGGTCAAGCTGGACTGCGAGGCCCCGGCGCCCGAGCCGATCAGCGACTTCGCCGTGCGCGATCCCGATCCGGAGACCCTCGCCGCCTTCCTCGACCAGATGGAGTTCCGCTCGCTGCGCAACCGCGTCGGCGACGGCAAGGCGCCGGCCAAGGACGGCTCGGCCTTCGCGGCCCGGCCCAAGCCCCTGACCGCCCCCGTCATCTCCCCCCGCTACGCCCCGCAGGCCGTCTCCAGCGACGTCACGGTCCAGACCTTCGACCACGACGCCTATGTCAGCATACAGACGATCGAGTCGCTGGACGCCTTCATCGCCCGCGCGACCGAGGCCGGCGTGGTCGGTTTCGACACCGAGACCTCGGCCCTCAGCGCCACCCACGCCGGCCTGTGCGGCGTCTCCCTCGCGCTCGGCCCCAACGACGCCTGCTACATCCCCCTGACCCATGAGCTGGAGCCCCCCGCGGGCGGCGGCGGTCTCGACTTCGGCGATGCGGTCGACACGCGCGAGCCCCTGACCCAGATCGACAAGCCGACCGCCCTCGCCCGGCTGAAAACCCTGCTGGAGAACCCGGCGGTGCTGAAGGTTGGGCAGAACATCAAATACGACATCGCCGTCATGGCCGGGCGCGGGATCACGGTCGCCCCCTACGACGACACCATGCTGATCAGCTACGTCCTCGAGGGCGGGCTGCACGGCCACGGCATGGACGAGCTGTCGCGCCTGCATCTGGGCCACGAGCCGATCCCGTTCAAATCCGTCTGCGGCACGGGCAAGAGCCAGAAATCCTTCCGCCACGTCGAACTGGCCCCGGCCACCAAATACGCCGCCGAGGACGCCGACGTGACCCTGCGCCTGTGGCGCATCCTCAAGCCCCGGCTGGCGGAACAGGGCCTCGTCACCGTCTATGAGACGCTGGAGCGCGGCATGCCCGCGACCCTGGCGGCGATGGAGCGCGAGGGCGTCCGCGTCGACCCGGCCCGCCTGCGCGCCCTCTCCAGCGAGTTCGGGCTGAAGATGGCCGAGCTGGAGGCCCGCGCCCACGACCTGGCCGGCCGCCCGTTCAACATCGGCAGCCCCAAACAGATCGGCGACATCCTGTTCGGCGAGATGAACCTGCCCGGCGGCAAGAAGACCGCCTCGGGCCAGTGGGGCACCGACGCCGCCGTGCTGGAGGAGCTGGCCCTGACGCACGACCTGCCGCGCGTCCTGCTGGACTGGCGCCAGCTGGCCAAGCTGAAGGGCACCTATACCGACGCCCTGATCGAGGCCGCCGACCCGACCACCGACCGCGTCCACACCTCCTACCAGCTGGCCGCCGCCACCACCGGCCGTCTGGCCTCCAGCGACCCCAATCTGCAGAACATCCCGATCCGCACGGCCACCGGCCGCCAGATCCGTCAGGCCTTCATCGCCGGGCCGGGCAATGTCCTGATCAGCGCCGACTACAGCCAGATCGAGCTGCGCCTGCTGGCCCATATCGGCGACATTCCGGAGCTGAAACGCGCCTTCAGGGCCGGGCAGGACATCCACGCCGCCACCGCCAGCGAGATGTTCAACGTCCCGCTGGACCAGATGGACCCCGAGACCCGCCGCCGCGCCAAGGCGATCAATTTTGGCATCGTCTACGGCATCTCCGCCTTCGGCCTGGCCGCCCAGCTGGGCATCGACCAGGGCGAGGCCGGGGCCTACATCAAGACCTATTTCGAG
>JAVHYH010000226.1 GCA_031119155.1 Brevundimonas sp. | reverse complement strand
CCTCTTCGCGCATCTCGGCGCGGTCATCGGTATAGGTCACGGACATGTTGGTCCTCCTTTGCGAGGGGTCAAAAACCCGACGCGGCGACCACGGTTCCGCGAACCGGCCGAATGTCCCGAAGAAACACTGTTCCCGACACAGTTGAGGCGCAAGCGGCGCCGGAAGGCGGCGGCTCGACGCCCGGAACGTGACCTTGCGTCACCGCGCCAACGGCGCCACGCCCACCCGCAAATCGCTCGCAAATCCTTCGCGGAACGCCAAAAACGCGATCAGGATTCCCCCGCCGGTTGACCCGGCGGGTGCGCTTGTTCATCACCGTTGGAGGCTTCTGACGAGTGGACGTGACTATGGGTCTGGTAGCGAACATCCGACGTGACTTGCGGTTCGTGAAGGGCCTGCGCCTGCTGCTCGGACGCATCAAGCCGATCACCATGGACAGCCCCGATCTGGTCTGTGACGACTGGGAAGAGGCCGTCGACAAGTTTCCCGACCACATCGCCATCCAGGACGACCACCGGGCGATCAGCTATCGCGACCTCGACGCCATGGCCAACCGCTTCGGCCACTGGGCGGTCAGCCGCCGGCTGAAGCGCGGCGACACCGTCGCCCTGGTGATGCAGAACCGCGTCGAATACATCGCTGCCTGGATGGGCTTCGCCAAGGTCGGGGTCGGCACGGCGCTGATCAACACCAACCTGACCGGCCACGCCCTGGCCCACTGCCTGACCATCTCCAACGCCTCGCAGATCGTCACCGACGAGGAGTGCTGGCAGAAGATCGAGGACGCGCGGGGCCTGGTCGACCGCAACATGATGCTGTGGGTCCTGGGCCTGGCCGAGGCCGACGAGGCCGACGAGCGCCGCGGTCTGGACAAGCCGGTCCGCAGCGGCTCCTCCGTGCGCCCGGCCCGCTCGATCCGCTCGGGCCTGACCAACCGCGACACCGCCCTGTACATCTTCACCTCGGGCACCACCGGCCTGCCCAAGGCGGCCAAGATCACCCACGCCCGCGCCCGCACCTATATGCGCGCCTTCGCCGGGGCGACCGCCGGGACCGACAAGGATGTGACCTTCAACGTCCTGCCGCTCTATCACTCCACCGGCGGTCTGGTGGGCATCGGCCCGGCCCTGCTGAACGGCGGCAAGCTGGTGCTGCGCAAGCGGTTCTCGGCCACCAGCTTCTGGCCGGACGTAAAGGCCTCGGGCGCCACCCTGTTCGTCTATATCGGCGAGCTGTGCCGCTATCTGGTCAACTGCCCGGAAAGCCCGGACGAGCGCGATCACAAGCTGCGGCTGGCCTTCGGCAACGGCCTGCGTCCCGACGTCTGGGAAGACTTCCAGAAGCGGTTCGCCGTGCCGAACATCATGGAGTTCTACGGCTCGACCGAGGGCAATGTCTCGCTGTTCAATTTCGACGGCAAGGCGGGCGCCATCGGCCGCATCCCGGGCTTCCTGAAGAAGCAGATCAACTGCAAGCTGGTCCGCTTCGACATCGACACCGAACTGCCGGTGCGCGGCCCGGACGGCCTGTGCCAGCTGGCCAAGCCGGGCGAGGTCGGCGAGGCCATCGGCCAGATCGGCGACGACACCCGCCATGCCTTCTCCGGCTATGCCGACAAGGCCGCGTCCGAGAAGAAGATCCTGCGCGACGTCTTCACCAAGGGCGACCGCTGGTTCCGCACCGGCGACCTGATGAAGCAGGACTCGGAAGGCTACCTCTATTTCATCGACCGGATCGGCGACACCTATCGCTGGAAGGGCGAGAACGTCTCGACCGCCGAGGTCGAGCAGCGGCTGGCCGACTCGCCGGGCATCAAGGAGGTCGTGGCCTACGGCGTCCCCGTGCCGGGTCAGGAAGGCAAGGCGGGCATGGTCGCCCTGGTGGTCGATGGCCGTTTCTCGGCCAAGGCCTTCGCCGAATGGGTCGATCAGGAGCTGCCCTCCTACGCCCGCCCGGCCTTCGTGCGCCTGATCAAGTCCGCCGAGACCACCGGCACCTTCAAATATCGCAAGGTCGATCTGGTCGCCGACGGCTTCGATCCGGACAAGGTGGAAGGCTCCCTGTACGTCCGCGGCGGCAAGAGCGGCTACACCAAGCTGACGCAAGCGGCCCGCACGGCGATCCTGAACGGAGAAACCCGTCTCTGATCCCGGCTTCCGGACAAATGCGGAGCGGTTCGGCAATCGGCGGTTAATCATTAACGGCGATGGTGCGGCCCTCTCCCGCGTCCAGGATTTCCGCCGTCCATGTTCCAGATCATCGGCATCGTGCTGCTCTTCGGCATGGTCTTCGGCGGCTACACCATCGCCGGCGGCAAGATGGGGGTCATCCTCCACTCCCTGCCCTATGAGATGATGATGATCGGCGGCGCGGCCATCGCGGCGCTGGTCATGTCCAATTCGGCCGCCACCCTGAAGGGCGTGGCGGGCGGCTTCGGCCGCATCTTCGCCGGGCCGAAGTGGAAGAAGCAGGACTACAAGGACCTGCTCTCCCTGCTCTTCCTCCTGACCAAGACGATGAAGTCCAAGGGCGTCATCGCCCTGGAAAGCCACATCGAGAAGCCGGCCGAGAGCACCATCTTCCAGAAATTCCCCAAGGTCCTGAAGGATCACTTCGCCACCGACTTCATCTGCGACACCCTGCGGATGATGACGATGAACCTGGAGGATCCTCACCAGATCGAGGACGCCATGGAGAAGCAGCTGGAGAAGCATCACCACGAGGCGCTGGCTCCGGCCCACGCGATGCAGAACATGGCCGACGCCCTTCCGGCGCTGGGCATCGTCGCGGCCGTGCTGGGCGTGATCAAGACCATGGCCGCCATCACCGAGCCGCCCGAAGTGCTGGGCGGCATGATCGGCGGCGCTCTGGTCGGCACCTTCCTGGGCGTGTTCCTGGCCTATGGCCTGGTCGGCCCGATGGCCGCGCGCCTGAAGGAAATCATCGACGAGGAAGCGGCCTACTACAAGATCATCCAGTCGGTCCTGGTCGCCCACCTGCACGGCAACGCCGCCCAGATCTCGGTCGAGATCGGCCGGGGCGACATTCCGTCGGTGGCCCAGCCGTCCTTCGCCGAGATGGAAGAGACCCTGTCGGCCGCCCCGACCGAGTAATCGCCGCCCAAGGCCAAGCTTTCGGCGCTCCCGGCTATGTTACCGGCGGTCACGAACGCGTGAGTTTTTGACTTGCGCCCGGCTTCGGCTTGGCCTTAGCTCGGAGGTGCGGGGACTCAACACCCCGCGCACCTTCTGAAAGGACTGAAACCATGCGCATCACTGCTCTGATCGCCGCTTCCGCCGCCGCCCTGGCGCTGGCCGCCTGCCAGCCGGCTGCTGAAGAGAAGGCCGCCGACGCCTCGCAAGACGCGACCGCCGCCGCCGGCACCGCCGCTGACGCCGCCAATACGGCCACGGAAGCCGCCGCCGACGCCCAGACCGCCGCCAACGAGGCTGCGGCTGCGACGACCGCCGCGACCGCCGAAGCCACCACGCCGCCGGCCACGGAAACCCCGGCCCCGGCTCCGGCCGCGCCCGCCCACTAAGCGGCGACAAGACCGGCTCGCGGGACTTCCGCCGGGCCATTTGAAGGGCCGTCCTGACGGGCGGCCCTTTTTCGTGGGCGCGAAGCAGCCTAGTCGGGCTGTGAACTCCCGCCTTGCACAAGGGACGCCCGATGCGCCTGAACGCCCTGATCGTCGTCTCCCTCGCCGCCCTGACGCTGGTCGCCTGCGGCAAGAAGGAAGAGGCCGTCGAGGAAGCGCCGCACGAGGCCGCCGCGGACGCCGAGCCGGACACCTCCATCCTGACCCTCGAACAGGCCGCCGCCGAGGCCGCCGCCGCAGCGGGCGGACAGGACATCCCCGCCGACGCCCAGCCGGCCGCCGAGGCTCCGGCCGAGACGACCGCCGCCCCTGCCACGACGGACGCCCCGGCTGATCCCGCCCATGCCCCGGCCGCGCCAGACGCCCACGCGGCGCCCGGCCACTAGCCTTCCGCGACCGTGCCCGCCCGTGTAGGTGCGGGGCATGACCGACGACCGCTCGCCGAAGCTGCTATGGACCGATGACGGCGCGCCGCAGTCGGGCCGGTTCGGCGACGTCTATTTCTCGCGCGAGGATGGGCTGGCCGAGACCCGCGCCGTCTTCCTGACCGGGTGCGGCCTGCCGGAGGCCTGGGCAGGCCGGCGGTTCTTCACCGTGGCGGAACTGGGCTTCGGGACCGGGCTGAACATCGCCGCCCTGCTGGACCTGTGGCGCCGGACCCGCCCCGCCGACGGCCATCTGCACATCGCCTCGGTCGAGGGTTTCCCCCTGACGCGGGACGAGGCCGCGCGCGCCCTCTCGGCCTGGCCGGAGATCAAGGATGCGGTCGAGGCCCTGCTGGTCGCCTGGCCCGCGCCGACGCCCGGCCTGCACCGGATGGACCTGCCCGGCTTCAACGCCACCCTCGACCTGATGATCGGCGGCGTCGAGGAGGTGCTGGAGCAATGGTCGGGACAGGCGGACGCCTGGTTCCTGGACGGGTTCGCCCCCTCGACCAATCCCGGCATGTGGTCGGACGCGGTGATGGACCTGATCGCCGCCCGTTCCGCCCCCGGCGCGCGGGTCGCCACCTTCACCGTCGCGGGCGTGGTGCGGCGCGGCCTGTCGGAGCGCGGCTTTACGGTCGCCAAGATGCCCGGCCATGGGCGCAAGCGGGAACGGCTGGAGGCGCGCCTTCCGGGAGAGCGTCCCGACCTCGCCCCGCCCCGCGTCGCCATCGTCGGCGCCGGGATCGCGGGCGCCTCTCTGGCGCGGGCGTTCAAGGCGTTGGGCGTGACCCCGAACGTGATCGAGGCCGACCGGGCGGGTGCGGGCGCTTCGGGCTTCGCCGCCTCTCTGGTGACGCCGCGGCTGGACGCCGGAGACCGGAGCATCGCCGCCCTCTACGCCTCGGCGCTGGAGCGGGCGGGCGTTCTGTATGCAGCGACGCCGGGCGCGGTGCTGGCCAAGGG
>JAVHYH010000225.1 GCA_031119155.1 Brevundimonas sp. | reverse complement strand
GTCCAGCGCAGCTCGCGCCAGTCGGCCCCGACGGCCTGGGCGGCGGCGCGGGCGCGGCGGCTCCAGTCGGAGCTGTCGGGATTGAGGCCGTGGTCGACGGTCAGGGCCAGCAGGGGGCGACCCTGCGCCTTCGCCCAGTCGGCGGCCAGATGCAGCAGGGCGACCGAGTCCCCGCCGCCGGACAAGGCCAGGACGACGGGGCGCGGGTCATCGGTTCGCAGCCGGGCCGTCAGCCGCGCGGCGGCCCTGACGGTCCAGTCGGGATCGGACGGGCTCAGCCGGGACGCCGGGCCGGGGCGCGGGCGGCCGGCGCGCGAGGGGCGGCGCAGGCGAAGCGCGTGCCCAGCTCGGTCGCGCGGGTACGCTGGGTCGCCGAGGCGGTGGCGGCGTAGCGGTTGGTGAACTCGGTCAGGGCTCCGCAGGCATCGGTCTTGCGGTCGGCGGAGTTCAGGGCGTTGGCCAGCTCCAGCGTCGTGGCCGGGGCCCAGGGCGTGGTCGGCCAGCCGCGCAGGGCCGAGGAATAGGCGCGCACGGCATTGTCGAAATCGCCGTCCGAGACGCGCAGGTCGCCGAGGCGGCTGAAGGCCTCGCGGGCCTGGGGCGTATCCGGCCAGGCGAGGGTCACGGTCTGCAGGGCGCGGTCGCCGAGCGCCGGATCGGTGGCGGCCAGACGCACGGCGGCGGTCAGGTCGCGGGCCGGGTCGCCGGTCGGCGAGGTGCTGGAGATGGGCGAGTTCAGTTCGTTCTCGCGAGCGGCGGCCTGCTCCATGCTGCGGACCCGGCCCTCGGACTCGCGCAGGCGGGTGGACAGGGCGGCGTTGTCCCGCTTGCCCTCGTCCACGGCGAAGGTCAGGCGTTCGAGGTCGCCGTTCACGCGCTGGACGGTCGATTCCAGATCCTGCAGGCGGCGATCCATCAGCTCGATCCGGCCCTGCAGGGCGATGACCTCGGGATCGGGCTCGACCAGCACGGGCTGACCGGCGGCGTTGCGCTGGGTCACGGCGCGCTCGAGGCGGCGGACGTTGCGGTCCAGCTGATCCAGCCGGCGCTTGTCCCACTGGATCGGCTCCATCGGCACGGTCTGGGCGACGACCGTGGTCGTGCCGGCGATCATCACCACGCCGATGACGGAGATGAGGGTCTTGCGGGACACGGAGATCAGGAGCTTGGGCATGGGACTAGCTTTCACCGATTTGGGGCGGTCGCAAGGCGATCAGACGCCCACCGCCAGATAGACGATCGCCGTGACGAACAGGCCGACGATGATCCAGCAGAAGTTCTGCAGGAAGAAGAACCGCCAGATCGTCGAGAACCAGCCGAGCTCATAGCCGCCCTTGAGCTGGGCGAACTGGTGGACCGGCAGGCCGAAGATGATCGCGAACCACGCCAGGCCGCCCAGCACCGGATGGATGAAGCCCAGGCCGATGGCGATGAGGCCGACCAGAACCACGAAGGTCAGCGAATACAGGACGAAGACGCCGTGATCATAGAGGGTGGTCTTGCGCCGCCACAGGAACAGCAGGGCCATGAAGGGGATGGACAGCGGCACCAGCAGGAAGGCGAATTTGTAGAAGGTCTGCTGGATTTTGTAGATCGCCAGGTCGGGGTTCATCATCTTCTTGGCGACCTTCTTGGCCCCCGGACCGGTATTCGGATCAGTGTAGACATCGTTGGCGATCTCACTGACCGCCCCCTGCCAGCTGTCCGAATCCACGCCGCCGGCATGCGCGGTGGCGGCGCCCTCGTCCTTCTTGCTGATCCCCGCCAGGACGCCGTCTGCGACATCCAGCGCCGCCTTGTCGCCGGGGGTCGTCGCCTGGGCGCGGGCGGCGGCGATCTCCTGACGCCCCCGCTCGAACTCGGCCGCGCCCTCTTCACCGGCGACCGTGTTGACCGGGTGGAAGCCGGACTCCGGCATGTGCACGAAGCTGAGGGCGAAGAAGGTGATGAAGACCGTGAACAGGAACATCGCCAGCGGCGAGACGTAGCGGGTCCGCCGGCCGTGGATCCACTCGCGGGTCAGCTTGCCGGGGTTGAAGGCCAGCAGCGGCAGGGTGCGCCAGATGCGGGCGTCGAAATGCATGACGCCGTGCAGCACTTCCTCAAACAGGTGCAGCAGGGTGCGGTGGACATGGGTCGGCTGGCCGCAGTTCGAGCAGAAATTGCCCGAGGTCTCGGCGCCGCAGTCCGAACAATGTCCCGTGTGGTCCTCGCCCGCCTTGCCGGTCGGCTTCTCGATCGCCCCCGCGACCAGTCCGGCCGTCACGACGCCGCCCGCACCCTCGATATCCATACGCATCCCCCAATGACCGGATCAGCCCGATTTTGCGGACCCGGCTCTCAAAAGAAAAGGGGCGCCGGTCCAGCCGACGCCCCTTCCCTGTCGTTCTCAGCCTTCGATCAGCGCGTGGCGCCCGAGACGATGGCGGTGTGGGCGTTGCGGTTGCGGGCCCACGACTCCTCGCTCGAGCCGGCGGCGATCGGACGTTCCTTGCCGAAGCTGATGGTGTCGATGCGGGCGGCGGGGATGCCGCGCTCGATCAGATAGGTACGGACCGACTCGGCGCGGCGGGCGCCCAGGGCCAGGTTGTACTCGCGGGTGCCGCGTTCGTCGGCGTTACCCTCGATGCGGACGGTCACGCCCGGGTAGCGTTGCAGCCACTGGACCTGGGCGTCCAGACGCGGACGGGCTTCCGGACGGACGGTGTAGCTGTCGAGGTCGAAATAGACGCGATCGCCGACGTTGACGATGAAGTCCTGTTCCGAGCCCGGAGCGGCCGAGCCGAGGTTGCCGCCGTCGATGCCGCCGCCGGGGTTCGACGGATATTGCGGGTTGGTCGGCGGGGCGACCTCGCCCGTGCCGGTTTCGACCGGGCGGCGCGGCGTACAGGCCGCAATGGCGGTGACGGCCACGCCAACGGCGGCCAGGCGGACGAGGGTCGTGGTCTTGATCATCTGGATCGTCTCCTGTGGGCGCCGGGGCCTGCGCCCCGATTTAGCTTTGCTGTATATGGTCGTTAATGTCGCACCGGCGGATTGGCCAATCACGATAACGCGGGATTGAAGCCAAAGGCTCCGCTTGTGGTCGGGAGCCCTAGTTCGGACAGGCGTCCGGACCGCCCGAGCCGGGGCGGACCGGGGCGTCGTCCAGCAGGGGCGACCACGACGGATCGGTGCCGCGCCCGCTGTAGCCGGACTGGTTCACCACCCGGCCGGACAGGTCGACCGTCCACAGGCGGGTGTCGCCGCCGGGGGTCTGGCGGGAGAACATCAGGTAGCGGCCGTTGGGCGCCCAGGACGGGCCTTCCTCGAAATAGCTGGACGAGAGGATGCGCTCGCCCGAGCCGTCGGTGTTCATCACGCCAGTCGAGAAGCGGCCGCCGCCCTGTTTGGTGAAGGCGATCAGGTCGCCACGCGGGCTCCAGCTGGGGGCGGTGTAGATGCCGCCGCCGCGCGAGATCGGACGCTGGCCCGAGCCGTCGGCGCGCATGGTGTAGAGGCGGGCGCTGCCCGAACGGTCGGATGTGAAGACGATCTGGCTGTTGTCCGGGCTGAACGACGGCGAGGTGTCGATGCCCGGGTCGGTCGTCAGCCGGCGCACCTGACGGGTCGACAGGTCCATCACATAGACGTCGGTGTTGCCGTTGCGGATGATCGAGAAGGCCATCTTCGTGCCGTCGTTCGAGAAGCGCGGCGCCAGCACCTGGCCGTCGAACTCGCCGAGGCTTTCGCGGCGCAGGGTCTGAAGATTGTAGAGATAGATGCGGCTGTAATCCTTGCCGAGCCCCACATAGGTGATCTCGTTCGGATCAGTGAGCGAGAAGCGGGGCGACATGATCACCTCCTCGCCGTCGGTCAGGAACTCCGGATTGACGCCGTCCTGATCCGAGATGGCGAGGCGCGAGACGCGGTTCAGCTGGGTGCCGCTTTCCGCGACGAAAATCACGCGGCTGTCGAACAGGCCGCTTTCGCCGGTCATTCGGGAGTAGACCATGTCGGCGATCTTGTGCCCGATCCGGCGCCACTGCTCGGGCGTGGCGGTGAACTGGTACGAGACCAGCTGGCACTGGCGGTAGGGGTCGTACAGACGGAAGCCGAAGTCGTTGCGGCCGTCCGAGCGCGGGGTGACCGAGCCGTACAGCACCGCCTGGGCGCCGATGGAGGTCCACTGCGGGAAGTTCGGCGCATTGGCCAGGGTCAGGCCGGTCTCGACAAAGGAGGCCGGATCCAGCGGCTCGAAATAGCCGGTGCGGCGCAGGTCGGAGCGGATCACGCCCGACAGTTCGGAGCCGTACTGGCCGTTGAAATTGGCGACGGCGATCTGGAAGGCGCGAATGCGGCCCTGATCGACGATGACATCCGGCTCCTGCGATTGCGGGGCCTGGGCCGCGACTACGCCCGGCAGGCAGGCCGCGAGGACTGCAGCCGAAACCATCAGAACTTTCAAACGCATCGAGACCTCCAGGTCGGGTCGGTTTGGGACCAGTCTGGCCCCGGCCTGTCACCGGAACCAGCTTGGGTGTGATTGAGGCGACTTTCAGGCCCGAAAGCCTGACAGTCAGTTTCCATCAGCGGTTCGCGCACATCGTGGCGGTGCGGAACGACATGGTGACTTCCTGCTGTTCGTAGCCCGGAGGCATGTCGAACGGCACGGAAGCCCGGATCGCTCTCTCAACGCCGTCGGCGATGGCCCGGTTCGAATGGCTGGCGCGGGCCGGGCCGACAAGGCGGCCGCGCTCGTCCAGCGTCAGGCGCACCGCGATGGTCGCGTCGCGTCCGCCGGGCAGGTCGCAGGGCACATCCCAGTTGTTCTGGATCTGACCCGCCAGCGCCTGCAGCGAGGCGCGACCGAGGGTGCGGGGCGCGTTGCCGGTGGCGCCGCCGCCGGTGGCGGGCGGACGACGGCCGCTGTTCGGGCTGGGGCGCAGGTCGCCGGCGTTGGCGTCCGGGTTGAAGCCGGGCTGGGGTCGTTCCGCGGGCGGGCGCGGCTGGGGCCGGGGCGGCTGAGGC
>JAVHYH010000014.1 GCA_031119155.1 Brevundimonas sp. | reverse complement strand
CTGCGGCCGCGCCGGCGATCGCCGCCCCGCCCACGAGCGCGGCTCCGCCGACCGCCAGCCCACCCGTCCGGGCGGCGCCGGCGCCCAGGGCCGGACCCCCCGTCACCAGGGCCGACGCCAGGTTGGGAATGAAGATCGCCAGCATGGCCAGGAGGATGGCGGCGACCAGGATGCTGAGGGCTTCGTAGATGTCCGGGTTGGTGGAGGGCTGGAGCTGGTCGAAGATCGTCCGCGCGCCGGACACCACAATGGCCAGGGCGAGCACCTTGAGGCCCGAGGAAATCACATAGCCCAGCGGTCTTTCCGCCAGGAAGGCCGAGCGGCTCCAGATGCCGAACGGCAGGAGCACGAACCCGCCCAGGGTGACGATCTTGAACTCCAAAAGGGTGACGATGATCTGCAGCGCCAGCACGGCGAAGGCCAGCATGATGCCGAGCATGGCCAGTCCGAGGATCAGCGCGTCGGCGAGGTTGCCGACGACATCGAGCGGATTGCCGACCGGGGCGGGGGTTTCGCCGAGCGCCTTCACGATCTCCCAGCCCTGGGCGAGGATGGCCCCCGGGTTGAGGAAATCGGCGCGGCTGAGCGCGCCGCCGCCCGCCGTCAGCCCCAGTTCGATGAAGCCGGCCCAGATGGTCTCCGACAGGCGCTGCCAGTCATTGATCAGCCAGGCGAAGGCCCCGATCAGCAGGATTTTGCCGAAGCCGGACGCCATGACCTCCCGGTTGGGCGACAACGCCCACTGAATGCCGGTCAGGGCGACCACGAGGGCGATCAACAGGCCGAACACCCCGTTGACCGAGCCCTGGAGGGCCGCGAACCCCGCCGAGATGGTGTTGGAGAACACCACCATCAACTCGTTGGAGGTTTCCACACTGACAGCCATGGCCCCGCCCTCAATCCCGCGCGTGCGGAAGCGGATCGAACCCGGGCGCTGCGGGCGACATCGCCTGACGGGACCAGCGCCGGCGCCGGGCCTCGTCGCCCGCCGCGCGGTCCGCGGCTTCCCGCGCGCCGGCCTCGGCCATCAGCCGGGACTGGGCCAGCAGCACGGTGCGCAAGGCGGCCAGATCCTCGGCGAGCACCGCCAGCATCTGGTTGGTCGACTGGACCGCAGCGGTCTGACCCTGCGCGCTCTCGCTGGCGGTCAGCGCCCCGCTCAGGCGCCGGTCGCGGGTCTGGCCGAGCCGTTCCAGCTCAGCCGCCGTCCGGGCGAGATCCTCGGCGGTGCGGCGGGCGTTGTCGGCGCGCCCCTCGCCCTGGGCCAGGAGCCGTTCCAGATCGGCGCCGGCCAGATCCTCCGGATAGAGGGCCTCGAACTGCTGTTCCAGCCGGTCCACCGACGCCGCCAGCCCCCGGGCCGTGCGCGCCAACTCCGCCATCTCCTGGAGCGAGCGACTGTTCTGGGTCAGGTGGCTGTAGGGCGAGGCGGCCAGGCTGCGCGCCTCATTGGCCAGGCTCTCCAGCTGTCGCGCCGCCTGCAGGGCGTTCTCCAGATGATTGCGGGGGTCGAAGACGACATGCTGGGCCTGGACGGCGGGGGCGCCGAGCAGGACCAGGCCGGCCGCCACGCCGGCCAGTCTTCGGGCGGCGCTATTGCGCCGCGAGCGGCGGAGCGAAGGCGTCGAGTACGGCGTCCACATGATGCACTCCCTTTGCTTTGAGGAATTCCCGCGCGAACCGGGTCTCGCCGGTTCGGGCCAGAAGGGTGTCGATGAGGGCCTGGTCTTCCGGACTGCTGGCCCCGCACAGGGCGAGCCCGACCCCGGAGAGCCGCAGGTCGAACAGCCGCCGTCCGCCGGGCTGGCGCCAGTAGTAGGCGCGCTTCGGCGTGGCGAAGGCGATCAGCTCCAGTTGCCGGCGGTTCAGCCCGAAGCCATGGTAGAGCCGCGCCGACGCGGGCTCGAGCGCCCGGGGGTTGGGCAGGAAGATCTGGGTCGGACAGCTTTCGATCAGGGTGGAGGCGATCGATGACGCCGCCACATCGTCCAGGCTCTGGGTGGCGAAGATCACCGCGACGCGCTTCTTGCGCAGGGTCTTCAGCCACTCCCGGATCTTCGCCGCGAAGGCGGTTTCGCCGAGGAAGAGCCAGGCCTCGTCCAGCACCATCAGGGTCGGTCGCCCGTCAAAATCACGCTCCAGATGATGGAACAGCGCCGACAGCACCGGCCCTGCCGCGGACGGGGTGGCCATTAGGGTCTCAAGCTCGAAGGTGTCGAACCGACCCGCCGCCGGCGCATCCCCCTCCCCGTCGAGCAGGGCGCCGTGCGGCCCCTTCAGGGTCAGGGGCTCGAGCGCCGCCGCCACCGCCCGGTCCTGCACCAGGGCGCAGAAGACCGTGAGGGTGCGCTGCCCGACGGGCGCCGCCGCCAGGACGCCCAGGGCCGACCAGATCTCCTCCCGGACATTCGGGGACGGCTCCAGCCCGGCCTGTCGGACCGTCTCGGCGATCCATTCGGCGGCCCAGGCCCGCTCCGCCTCCCGGTCGATCCGGGCCAAAGGCTGAAGGGAAAAGGACGCGCCGGGCTCCAGCGCCCGCCAGCACCCGCCCGCCGCCAGGGTCGCCGCCCGCGCCGACCGCCCCTTGTCCAGGAAGACCACCCGCGCGTCCGGATAGCGGAACCACTGCAGGGCGAGGAAGGACAGCAGGGCGCTCTTGCCGGAGCCGGTCGGCCCCACCACCATCGCGTGCCCCACATCGCCGACATGCAGCACCAGCCGGAAGGGCGTCGATCCCGTCGTCCGCGCCGTGGCCAGCGGCGGTCCGCCCAGCGCCGGATCCCCGGCCGGCCCGGCCCACACGGCCGACACCGGCAGCAGGTCCGCCAGGTTCAAGGTCGAGACCAGAGGACGGCGCACATCCGCATAGGGTTCGCCCGGCAGGGAGCCGAGCCAGGCCTCCACGGCGTTGAGGTCCTCGATACGGGCCAGCAGCCCCTGGGCGTTCAACGCCGCCTCGATCGCCCGCGCGCGAGCCGCCGCGCCCGCCTCGCTGTCGTCCAGCACGGTGACCGTCAGGGTCAGATAGCCAAAGGCGCAGCTCTCGGCCCCGAGCGCCGCCAGGGCGCCGTCGCACTCCTCGGTCTTGGACGCGGCGTCGGTGTCGAGGAGGGGAACCTCCTCCTTGGTGATCGCCTCGCGCAGCAGCACGCCGACGCCCTTGCGCTTGGCGAACCAGCGCTTGCGCAGCCGGACGATCTCCCGCTCCGCCTCCGCCTTGTCCAGGCCGATCCAGCGCGCGGTCCAGCGATAGGGGAACGGCAGGGCGCCCAGGGCGTCCAGCAGGCCGGGCCGGGTGACCGCCGGCAGCCCGCGGACCGACACCACCTTGAGCCACTGGTCGCCGAGGCGCGGGGCGATGCCCCCGGCCAGGGGGTCATCCGCCAGCAGCACGTCGAGGAACATCGGCTGTTCCGGCGGCGTCACCGACACGGGACGGGTGGAGACGCAGTCGTGCAGCCAGGTCAGCAGGGCCCGGTCGCCCAGCGGTTCGATTTCCGGAAGGGCGTCGCCGAGCAAATCGAACACCGTCTGCGCCTCCCGTTCGAAGGTCGCCAGGGCCTGCCGCCAGTCCGCGCCCGCCCGGGCCAGGCCGTCGAACAGCCAGCGCTCGATCCGCCGCGTCTCGTCGGCCGGCGGCAGCCAGGTCAGGGCCAGCCGGAAGTCGGTCTCGAACGCCGGCTCCCCGCCCTCGAAGCGCTCACGCCGCTCGGCGTCCAGCAGCCAGGCCACGTCGAGGTCGAAGGCGCTCTGCGGATAGGGCTCCGCCCCCCGTCGGCGCGCCTCCATGTGAAGGCACCAGCCGGTGCCCAGGCGGCGCAGGGCGTTGTTCAGTCGCGCCCGCACCGCCATCAGCTCGTCCTCGGTCGAGGATTCCAGGTCCGGCCCGCGGAAGCGGAAGCCGGTTGTGAAGGCGCCGTCCTTGTTCAGCACCACGCCCGGGGCGACGAGGGCCGCCCACGGCAGGTGATCCGCGAGGGCGGCCGGCCGGCGGCGATGTTCGTCGAGAAAGCGCATCGCCTCACGCCCCCAGGTAACCCGGCAGGACCAGGTGCCGGCGCAGGACATCGAAGAACCGGCGATCCGCCCGTGCGGCCCACAGGCCGATCGCGTGGGCCACGCCCCACCAGAGCAGGCCGAGCCACCAGATGCGCAGGGCCAGGCCCAGCACCATGGCGATGGTGCCCATGGCGATCGCATAGTCCCGCGCCATGCCCGCCATCAGGACGGGCTCCGCCAGGGCCTGGGCGACCGGGAGATCCCAGCCGTTCGGTCGTCCGTCTGCGCGAAGCGAGGACATCAGCCGATCTCCATCCCGCCAGCGAAGCCGAAGAAGTCGAGGAAGAAGGTCGAGGCGGCGAAGGCGATCGACAGGCCGAACATGATGCCCAGTCCGCGCCGCATCGAGGAGCCGCTCTCGCTCATCGCGATGCCCGCCCCGAAGATCACCACCGCCACCACGGCCGCCGCCTGGACCACCGGTCCGGTGATCGACTGGACCACCTGCTGGAGCGGTCCTTCCCAAGGCATTCCCGAGCCGCCCGCCAGGGCGGGTCCGGCCGCCAGCAGGCCGCACGTCATCATCGCGCCGAAAAGCCGGCGCCCCATCATCCGTCGCATGTTCGCTATCCCTGCTCCGGCGCGTTTCACCTCGCCGCGACTCATTGCAAACAGATGCAGGGCCGATCCGTCAATCTATTTTATTAACTATTTTCAACGACTTAAAGACGACTTACACAGGCGTCACATCAAGTCGTGGCGCGACGCTTGGCGACGCGTCGGACAGCTCGTCGTGACCTGTTTCAGGACCCGTCCCGACCCGCGCCGATCTGCCCGTGCTGGCGGCGCGTCCGTGCGGTTTCCAACCCCACGATGACGCCGACGGCCCGGTTTCTCCGAGCCCGAACGGCGTCGGGAACACATTTGTCCTGACCGAAGGAAGGCGCGGGCGAGGTCACACAGCGGGTCGGCTCGCGCCGCGCTGGACGCCCGATGGCTGAATCTGGAGAGGGGCTGGGCGAGACGAACCGCGCGGACGCGACGATCCGCGGGGGTTCGGCTCAGGCCAGGGGCGTCAGCCGATAGCTGTCGTCGCTCGCGGGCTCCACCCCGAGTACGGCCTCGACCCGCCGTCCCGAGGCCGTGCGCCGGATATGGACGATCCGGTTCACCGCCCGGGCGATCGCGCCGCGCGGCGGACGGGCCGAGACCTCGGCGATGAGATCCTCGAGACGCCGCAGGACGTCCTGCGCCGAGTTGGCGTGGAGCGTCGACAGCCCCCCGGGATGGCCGGTGTTCCAGCTCTTGAGGGTTTCCAGCGCCGCGGCGCCGTCCCGCATCTCCCCGACCACCATGCGGTCGGGCCGCATCCGCAGGGCGTCGCGCACCAGGTCCACGACCCCGATCCGGACAGGGGCCCGTCGGGTCAGCACCGACACCACATCCCAGGCCGAACACTGCAGCTCCGGCGTGTCCTCGACGAGGAAGACCCGGTCGTTGGCGAAGGCGGGCTCGGCCAAGACCGCATTGGCCAGGGTCGTCTTGCCGGACCCTGTTCCCCCGGACACCAGAATGTTCAGACGGTCCCGCGCGGCGACGCGCAGGATCTCCGCCTGCGCCCCGGACATCACCCCGTCGCGGACGTAGTGGTCCAGCGTCCAGATCACCGACGGGCGTTTGCGGATGGAGAAGGTCGGCGCCCGGGCGACCGGCGGCAGCAGCCCCTGAAAACGTTCACCGCCGCCCGGCAGGACCCCGGACAGCCGGGGATCCTCCCGCGTCACCGCCTCCCCGACATAGTCGGCGATCAGCCGGATGGACCGCTCGCGCGCTTCGGGCGACAGCGTCTCTCCGGTGTCCACACGCCCCTCCCCGCTCCGGTCCACGATCAGGCGACCGTCGGGATTGGCGAGGATCTCGACCACGCTCGGATCCGTCAGGGCCGCCAGGACGGTGTCCCCGAGCGCATGGCGAAGCGCGTCCAGCCGCCGCTCCGCCACGATCGGGTGTTCGCCCATCAGTCGGCTGGACCCAGGTCCGCCGCCCCCGGGGACGTGCGCGCGTCCCGGGCCTTGCCGGCCCCGGCCACGATGCGCGCGGCGGTCGCGTCCAGCAGCCGCTCGATCCGCTGGTCGACCGCCGCCTTCACCGTCGGATCCTCGTCGATCACCGCATCGGGCAGGCGCAGGAAGAAGGCCCGCGCCACCTCGATCAGCAGTTCCTGGACGATCTGCATGTCCCGGGCGGTCGATCGCATGTGATCGCGAAGGGACCGCTCCAGGTTCAGCAGCCGGTCCTCCGGGTCGGCCTGGGGCCTCTGGGCCAGCCCCCGGGCGATGGCGCGGCCGGCGGCCTGGCTGAGCGGCATCTTTCCGCTACGCGCCTCACGGGTCAGGCCCGCCGCGATCTTCGGATCCGTCAAGTACACCTGCACCCGGCAGGTCGCCGCCTGTCTACCGGCCATCTCCAAGCCCTTTCAGATGATCAAGCGCCGCGTCCTGCGCGGCCATGTCCTGCGCCACCCGCCCGTAGATGTCGGCCACCCGCGCGGCGACCTTCCGGTCGTCCATGGCCGCCATGACCTCCTTGAACAGCGGCAGGGACGCCTGCGGATCCTCTCCCAGTGCGCGTGATCCGGTCCACGGATGAGGTTCCACCGGCGGCGCGTCCGGTCGCGCGCCCTGTTCGGGCGCCGTGGTCCGCGCCCGGCTGCGGAAGGGTTCGCGTCGGTCATACTGGAGTTTGCGGGCCCGCAGCGGACGCACCCCGGCGGCGAAGACCAGCTGAACGTCGTCCGGAAGGGCGCGCACCTCCCCCGGCTCCAGCAAGGGCCGCTCGACCTCGGCGCGAGACACCGCGCTGCGCCCCGCGCCGAGCCCGGCCGGCCCGCTGCGGTTCACGCGGGTCTCCATCACCATGCCGGTCAGCTTCGACACCTTCTCCTGGGTCAGGGGATCGAGCGCCGAGAAGGCGGTGTAGACCGCGCAATTGTCGAGGATGGTGTTGTGGGCGCCGTAGGTCTCGACGATGTCGTTCAGGGACTGGGCCACGAACATCACCTTCACCCCGTAGCCGCTGAGCAGCCGCAACGACTTCTCGAAGAAGCTGACCCGGCCGAGCAGCGGAAACTCGTCCATCAGCATCAGCAGCCTGTGACGTTTGACGCGCCCGTCGCCGGCCCGGTCCTCCGCGACCGTCAGCGCCTGGGCCGCCGCATAGAAGAGCAGCCGGACCAGTGGCCTCAGCGCCGCGGCGTCCGCCGGGGCCACCTGGACATAGAGGGAGACCGGGTGGTCGGCGCACATCAGGTCCGCCATGGCGAAGTCCGAGCGCGACAGGGCGCGCTCGACATCCTCGCCGGCCAGCCATTTGAGGTAGGACCGCGCCGTGCCCTGCACCGAGGTGCGGAAGCGGTCATGCATCGCCGCATATCCCTTGACCGCCGTGGCGATGAAGGGGTGCACTTCCGGACGCCCGTCCGGTCCCTGCCGGTGCAGCGTTCGCGCCATCACCTCGGCCGCGTCATCCAGATCCGCCAGCATCGTCCGGACCGTCAGCAGCGTCTTGTCGGCGTTGGCCGCCGTGTGGAGGACGTGCAGGATGACCGCTTCCAGGATCTCCGAGGCCGCCCGATCCCAGATCGCCTCGTCGTCCCGCACGCCCCCCGGATCGGCGAGGATGGAGACCAGCCGCTGGATCTGCGCCAGGGCGCCCGGGCCCGGCCGGATCTCCGCCAGCGGGTTCCAGCAGGCGGACGCAGGGTCCCGTGGATCGAAGTAGAGCGCATGGCTGAACCCGGCGCGCCAGCCGGCGCTCAACCGCCACAGCTCGGTCTTGGGATCATGGACCAGAACGCTCGCCGGCCATGACAACAGCGTCGGCATCACATGCCCCCGCCCCTTGCCGGAGCGGGTGCCGCCGGTCACCAGCGTCGGCCGAAGATCGGCGGTGGCCAGCAGCCGCCGGCCGAACATCCCCAGGATGCAGCCGCCCGCGGCGTCCAGCCCCGCCCGGCGGGCCTCGCTCCACCCGCCCCAGCCACGGACCCGCGGCGAAACCGCCCGTCCGACCAGCGCCCCCAGGGCCAGGCCGCCGCAGCCCCCGAGCAGGATCAGCGGCGAACAGGCCCGCAGGGCGCGGTCCGCCTCGTCGGCAAACTCCAGCCGCCAGGCCAGGATGGCCCAGGGCGGATAAAGGGCCGGCCCCTCGAACGGCCGCAACGCCGGCCCGAGCGCCGGCGCATGGCCGTAGAGCCAAGCGAAGGCCTGGGTGGCCGCCTGGCAGCCGGCCAGCAGGCCCAGCGCCGCAAGGATCAGCCGCGCCGCCACCTCACCCGGCCTCCGGCGGCGGCGTTCCGCGTCGTTCCACCGCCAGCACCAGGACGGCGGCGTTCTCCATGCGGCGACGGTGGTAGGCCTCGATGGCGGCGGCCAGCTGGATCCTCGACCCGGCGACGCCGAGCCGCGCCAGCGCCAGCGCCTCCGGCTCGGCGTCTGCGAACACCCGAGCCTCCGCGTCCCCCAGCATCCGCAGCTGGGCGTTCACGCGCCGGAAGGTCTCCACCAGCGCGCGATTGCCGGTCTCCCGCACCAGTCGGTCGAACAGCTCCTGAACCGATTCATCGCCGCCCGACGCGGTCGCCGGAGGCGTCGTCATCCCCAGATCGACCGTGAGCTCCAGACTGGTGGTCAGGGCGCGCAGCCGGACCCAGAAGCGATCCCTGAGCAGGGCCGCGTCCAGCCGGGGCGAGAGGTAACCGGCGCGCGGCGCCCGCTCCAGAAGCCCCTCGCCGCACAGGCAGGCCAGCGCCTCCCGAACCGGCGTGGTGGACAAGCCGAGACGGCGCGCCTCGTCGATGATGACGATGGGTCCGCCCGAGCCGTAGACGCCCCGCAAGGCGCGCGCCCTGAGGGATTCGAGCGCCGTATTGAAGGGATCGCGGGCTCTGGGCACGTCGAACTCCTGGGAACCGGACCTCGACTTATCGGAACCCCCAGCCCATTCGCCAACAGGTTGCAGCCCTTCAGCCGCTTATCCGCAAGATTTTGTCGGTCCACCCGCAAGAATCTGGCGGAAAGGCCGCAAGAAGCTTGCGTCCGTAGGCGGACGGTTTGAAGAAATACACGCAGGCGTTGATCGAGCCTCCATCCCGACGCACGATCCCACCGCGTCGATACCTTGGGGAGGCGAGATGAGCCCGGTCGGTCCGGAGACAGGAGACGATGGACGCCTGCGCTCCGCGGTGCTGAAGGCCGTTCGCCGGATGCGGGGCCAGTCCACGCAGGACCTGGCCACGGCCCTCAACATGCCCCTGAGGACCTATGAGCATTTCGAGGCCGGTCATGGCCGGCTCAACCACGACTACATGCACCGGTTCAGCCTGGCGACGGACTGCGACGTCTACGGCCTGTTCGCCGCCATCGCCATCGGATCACCAGCCTTCGCGGTGCGCACCGCCGACAACAAATTCATGACCACCTTCATGATCCTGCTGCAGGCCTATGACCGGCAGATGGGCGATCGCATCCGCGACCTGGACGCGCGCTCCCTGATCGCCGCCTTCGGCGCCCTGTTCGACGCCCTCATCGAGACCGGCGCCCTGCGCGCCGAAGAGGCCGGGACCTTTCTTGAGGAGGGCCAGCAGGACCTCGACGCCAAGCGTCCGAAGCCCGGGCGCTGACCTGAATATAGGCCGGATATAGCTTTGCCGCCCGGCCACACAGGCGCTGACTGGTCTGCGCCGCATCCGCGGCGTCCAACCCAGGAGACCTGAAATGCCCGCCTTGAAACTGAACCTGATCAGCCTCGGCCGCGCCCGTGACCCCCCCCGCGCCGGCCGGGCCACGCAGACCAGCGCGTTGCAGGTGCGTACCGGAAGGGGCCCGACCGACGCCGCAACGGCCCGCGGGGGGCCCCCATGGCGCGGCCACCCGCGACTGCCCCCTCTGGGCGTTCTCTGAACAGGCGCCTTCCGTGAACCGCCCCGGGAACTTTCCGGCGCCGCAGTCCGCATCGGATCGACGTCAAGATTCCGCCCGAGGGCGTAATTGCAAGTCAGTGCGAAAGAACCACGCCGAGCACAGCGCCATAGAGCAGCAGGGCGGGCACGGTCACAGTCATCGAAAGAAGCAGCCTGCCCTTTGAAGCCAATCTGAACCCCATGACCGGGGCTCCAATGAGGAGCGCCGTCACGGCAACGACTACGGCGAAAGATCCGTAGTCCGCGGTGCTGAACGTCCAGAACCCGGCGATCAGACACCAGAGCGCAGCAAGCACCGCCCCGAACGCTGTAACGACTATCGCCAGAGCGGCAGGCGCCTTCCCCCATGCACGCACACCCGCGGATGAAGACGACATCTAGGCTTCCTTGCCAGCAACACCCCTTAAACAAGCAGACGTTGTGAAAGACCGCAACGGCTCGAGACGCGACATTCGCACCGGCACCGGTAGGGGATCTCAGCTCCAGCTACGGTCCGGGCCCGCCTCCGGAAGTGATCTGGCGAATAACCGGGTCAGTGACGGATTATCATCGCCGAGCGAAGCCGCACAGTTTCCACCGTCTCATCCCCGGTCACGGTCACAATCCAGGACCGGGCGCCGGGCCCCGAGGTATCGAACTCGATCTCGGCGGCGTTCCAACTCCGGGGCGCGTCCGTGTGCACGAAGAGCCGCGGTCCCGGCGGCGTTGAGGCGTCGCGAGGCGGCAGGGGGCGGTTTGGCTGAACCCTCAGCAGCTTGCCCAACGGCAGCTCTGCCAAGGCCCGTCTCGGATCATCACATGCGGTGGTCGACTCCTGCGGATCACACTCAAGGGCGAACGGCAGATCATTCGTCCCTGCCGCCAGCCGCATCGCCTCGGTCAACCTTCCTAGGGCTTCCAACTGACCCTCTACCTGACCCTCAGATCCGCCGATGTAACCGGTCAACTCGGCGCAACGCGCCTCAGTCGCTCGCTCGGGATACGACGGCCCATACTGGACCCCCGAGCCCAGATCGCTGACTGTCAGCACCGTCTCCGGATTGTCAGGATTGCCGGGCACGCTTTGATTGCCGACCGAGATCACATGTACCCGCCGGGCGCAAATTCCGTCTCGCTCTGGCAGGGACTGCTCCCAGAACAGCGCCCGGTAAACCTGCCCCGGCATCCAATAGCGTTTCACCCATCCCCCAGTGATGCGTTCGGCCGTACGAGGCGGCAGCACCTTCTGCGCCAGAACTAAAGGATCGGCTTGTTTGACCTCCGCCAGCGGCAGGGTCCGCTCGGGCTGCTGCGTTGTGAGGGCCATCGCGAACAGCAGTTCCATCATGAGGGGCAACCTCCCGAATTTCGCGCAATGTAGCTTTAATCAGCAAGTAGGGCGACCAAAACGGTCAGCACTGCAGCGCTTGCTGGGCGCTACAGAAGCGAACTGCAGCAGGCATGGATGGATTGCGCTAAACCATCCACAAATCGCGGATCTACCTGAGCAGGGCCTTCACAGCGGAACTACGAGGCCCAGGCTACAGCGATGAAATAGTTCGCTCCATCTTTCACGCGGCGTATCCTGCCGTTCAAGAGATGCAGGAGGCTCCGGGCTGCGCCTAAGACGCGCCGGACGAATCCGATGGCCGCAACGCCGTCTATCCGAACTTCATGACCTACGTTCTGGATAACAGAGCGGACAACACATACGAGTTGAGGAAGATCGCCCTGATCAGCGCGGTCAACAACTGACCCCATGCGCTGGAGGCTGATATAATGTCTACTCCCCTTCTGCTGTTGAGCTTGATTGTCGCCCAACAGGAACCAGCGACAGCGGTAGGGGCGCGCGCCATGCCATTGGCCGATCCAATCGTTACGACGACCGGACACTGCGGTGAAACCGCAGTGTCCGCCTCGGTAGACGGTCGCCGGGGCCGGATCGCTGTCAAAATCGGCGGCGAGAGCCGCGACATCACCGGCGATATCGCGCCGCTGGAGACCGAGGCGCGTGGGCGGTCCGTCGCCAGAACCTACATCGCCTGCCGACCGATGGGCGGCATGACGGTCACTCTGTTGATCGCGGACCAGAGGAACGACGCGCTGGAGTGGATCGTCTACCCGTTCAGCGTGGACCCGGATCTCACCGTCGTGAATCGGGGCGACCCGGGCCCCCTCGAAGGGGAACTGGCCGATTACTTCGACTGACGCAAACTGGGCGATCACCTGACCGGTCCGGTCATTTCGTGATGCCGACCAGGCGTCATCCGCAAGGTCCAGCGACCAGGCCCCTTCGCCGCCGCAGCTTATCTGACAAGATCGTCTGTCAGCAGCGCGGGCGGCTATACGCCGTCGTATCGGCGCCCTGGGAGGCAAACGGATCATCGGCCGTTTTCCTAACGGCAAGCGCCCTCGATGAGGGCGCCGCCTGGGAGGCTGGGGCGTATTCAATCCACGACACGACGTTGTACCCAAGCAAAAGCGCTGCGTCCGCTGCGAAGGCGCGACGGATGGTCCAGCCGGGGCGGGCAGCGATGCTTGGGAACTGCCCGGATATACGCCGGATATAGCTTTTCACCCGGTCGCAGCACGCGCTCACTGGCCTGCGCCACACCCCGTGGCCCATCCAGAGGAGACCTGAAATGAATACCCTCAAACTGCGTCTGGTGACCCTCGGCGCCGCCCATGCCCTGACCCGCGACGGCGCCGGCTTCCAGCACCTGGAAGCCAACATTCGCAACGGGAAATACCCCGTCGAAGGTTGAGCGCACGGCGGACGACCGTTTCCGGACGGTCGTCCGCAAGCGCGTCCGGACAAACCCGGTGAACAACCCTGCCCAAAACCGCGTCTGGTCCGCGCCCGACTTCCATATGGTCGCGGTCGAAGCGGATATCGTGATCCTCGATGTCAAAGGGGATCGCTACCATTGCCTCCCTGGCCTCGCCGACCTGCTCCAGCTTGAAGCCGACGGCGTCATCACGAGTCCCGACGCCGCCCTGCTCGATGAGCTCGTCACCGCCGGCCTGGCGACCCGGTCAGTTCCCCCGTCCCAACCTCCGGCGATCCCGCCGGCCCTCAGGGAGGTCACGCCTTCGCCCTCCCCATCCCGTGCGGACGTCGTTCGGGTCGGCCTGTCCTTGGCTGCCTCGACCGCAGCGTTCAGAGGCCGGAGCCTGTCCCAGCTAATCACCCGCGACGCCGCGCCTCATACGGATGGAGATGTGGATGAGGCCCTGCTCGCCCGCCTGACCGGCGCAGCGCGTCGGGCCCGCCCCTGGGTGCCGTTCGAGGGCGAATGCCTGCAGCGATCCTTCCAGCTCAGAGCGCTTCTGGCGCGCTGGGGCGTCGCGACCGATTGGGTGTTCGGCGTCCGCACCTGGCCGTTCGGCGCTCACTGCTGGCTCCAACACGGCGACCTGGTGATCGGGGACCGTCTTGAGCGGGTCCGGCGGTACGTCCCGATCATGAGGCGCTGACCCATGGGCGAATATCTTCTCGCATCCCTGCAGGTGAAGGACGACCGGAACCGGGGCCTGTCCAGGGAACTTGCCGAGCTGGCCCGCGCCGGCGGCCTGAAGGTCACCCACCTGAACGAGACGACCTGGCTGGCGACAGGCGGCCCCAACCCAACTCGTCTGCGCCAGATCGGTCCCTGGACCCTCGTCGGCGACATCCTGAACCGGAGCCGGCCCCTTCTACCGGCCACGGCGCCCGACGACCCCTGGAGTTTCGAACGCAAGATGATGGCGCGGTTCTGGGGGCGCTTCATCGGATTGCGTTTCGACGGCCAGGGACGGCTCGATGGGCTGCTTCGAGATCCGTCCGGTGCGCTCGACTGCATCGCCTGGGAGCACGAGGGGCTGATCCTGGCCTGCAGTCACGCGCGGGACTGGCTTCTGGAGCGCCTTCGGCCGGACTGGCGCATTGACGTCGAACGTCTGGGGCAGGCCCTGCATGACCCGCTCGCCGGCGCCGGCGGTCTGCTCATCCAGGGCCCCGTAGCCGTCGCCCCCGGCGCCGCACAGCCTCTCCCGCTCTCCACCGAACCCGAGGTCCTCTGGTCGCCTGCGCAGATCGCCTGGCGCAGCCTTGACCCGGAACCCACGCCGGAAGAGGCCAGGGCCCGGCTCCGTGCCGCCGTCGACGAAGCCGTGGGCGGTTTCGCCGGCCTGCCGGGTCGGCTGGCGGCCGAGGTGTCCGGCGGGCTGGATTCCAGCCTGGTCGCCGCCAGTCTTGTCCGATCGGCGCAGGCTCCGGTCGCGCTCTGGCTCAACGCCTATGGCGAAACCCCCGAGTCCGACGAGCGGGTCCAGGCCAAGGCCGTCGGTGACGGCCTCGGGTTCGTCGTGCATCACGCCCCCCACGCCACCCGGCGTCTCAGCCCAGAAGCCCTTGAGGCCAGGGCCGAGTTCCGGCCCAATGTGGCCCTGCTGGACACGCCCCATGACGAGGCCTGGGCGGATCTCATCCTTCGCAGCGGCGCCGACGCCCTGCTGACCGGAAAGGGCGGCGATTCCATCTTCGTCCAGGCGCCCTCCACCGAGGTGTTCATCGATCTCTGGCGCGCCAAGGGCTGGCGGGCGCTGCTCTCGCCCGACATGGCCGAACTGGCGGCCTCCAACGAGATCTCGCTGTGGACCATGGCGGCGGCGGCGCGCCGCGAGGCGCGCTCACCCCTAGCCCCGACAACCTGGGACCACCCCATCCTGACGCCCCTGCCCCGCCCGCTGGCGCGCCATCCGTGGCTGGAGGACTGCGAAGCCTTCGGCCCGGCCAAGACCTTCCAGATCGCCGGGGTCGCGGACAGCGTCTCCCACAACAGCCCCACCGCCCTGAGCGACCGTGTCGATGTCCGCAATCCCCTGGGCGCCCAACCCGTCGTCGAGGCCTGCCTCGCCCTGCCGACCTGGACCCTGACCGTCGGCGGGCGCGATCGCGGCCTGGCCCGCGCCGCCTTCCGGGACCGCCTTCCGGCGGTCGTGCTCGACCGCCGCTCCAAGGGCGACATGACCCGCCTGTACAGCCGCCTCATCGTCGACAATCTCGACCTGCTCCGACCGTGGCTGATCGAGGGTCGACTGGCCGCGCTCGGCCTCATCGACCCCATCGTCGCTGACGTCGAACTGACCCCGGAGACCCTGATGTGGCGGGGCCGGTATGCGCCCCTGCTGGCCGCCATCGTGTTCGAGGGCTGGCTCAGGCGCTGGGAGCGCCGGCTGGGTCCGGCGGTGCGGTCGCCCCCGACTCCAGCCACAGCGCCAGCCAGTCGAACATCTGCCTGAAGCGATCCTCGATGTTGGCGGGGCTCCACAGATTGTGGTGTTCCCCCCAGTAGGTCACCAGCCGCGCGCGACCGCCGGTTCGCAGTATGGCGCTGTACATCCGCTCCGATTGGGACAGCGGCACGAAATCCATGTCCGCGGCCAAGAGCAGAAGGGGATCGCGTATACGGTCTGCCCGCAGATAAGGGCTGGAGGCGAGATAGGCCTCCGGCGCCGCCCAGGGCGGCCCCGGCAGACCCGCCTGTCCCGTCTCCGCCCAGCCCTGGGCGGCGCGCATCATGCCGCCGTCCTCCGGCAGGATGCGCGTGCCCGGCTCCAGTTCGCCCCAGACCCCCGCCATGTCGGAGAAGGCCGAGGACGCGATATAGGCCTTGTACCGGCGGGTCCGGCTGGCGATCTCCAGCACCGCATAGCCGCCGAAGCTGTGCCCGAACACGGCCATGCGGTCTGCGGGCAGTTCGGGATGGGCGGCCAGGGCGGCGTCCACGGCCAGGTCGAGGCTTCGGACGAGATCATCCCCCCTACGCGCGACAGGCCCGGTCTGAGGCGTCGCCGGAGCGAGCACCGCATACCCCGCAGCCGTCAGGATCTGCGGGTTCAGGCCATAGGTCAGGGCGAGCGCGCCGGGCCATTCGCCCTCATCCGCCCAGTCCGGATAGACCTTGATCACCACGCCCCGAATGGGCGCCCCGTCGCGCGGCAGGAACAGCCAGCTGCGCGTCTCCCGGCCGTCGATGTCCCGGTGGACGAGCGCCTCGCCCGGTCGGAACGCCACATCGGCGAAGCCGGCGTTGACGTCGTCGATCACGGTCTCGCCGTCCTGCGTCCGGAGCACCAGCGCCTCGGACAGGCCGGTTCGCCGCAGGAAGAGCTCGCCCCGGTCGGACACCGCCAGCACCCGGCCCGCCGGCCCGGTCCCGGTCCCCACCGTCCGCGCGCCGGCGGCATCAACCACCAGGGTCTCGCCCCGCTCGCCCCGGGCCGACGCCCACGACCGACGGGGCGCCTCATTGACCTTGAGCCGGGAGGCTAGCTCCTGATCGCCCGCCGTCACCGGCGTCACCGCCACCCCCTCCGGCGTCAGCCGGGCGACCCCGGTCAGGTCCATCGACCAATAGCCTCCATCCGCGAACAGGAAGACCGAACCTGGGCCGGACGAGGCGAGGTTCGAAGGGACGACAGACAGGGCCGACGTCAACGCGCGCGGCGCCCCGTCCGGGGACAGCGCCCGCCACTCGGCCCGACCGCCGTCCGACGCGCGGGCGAACATGACGGGAGTCTGGCCGATCCAGTCCGCCCGAACCCCTCTCGTCACCTCGGTGGATGAACCGGGATCCAGCCCCTCCAGGTTCAGGGCGACCCCGCCCCCGATTCCGACCCGAAGAAGGCCGCCGTCCCGCCAGGCCGCGTCGTCCGGACGTCCCCAGACCAGGACGTTGCGGGAATCCGGCGACCAGCGCAGCAACCCGCCGGCCACCTCCAGGGCCTCCAGCGGCTCCCAGGCCTCCCCGGTGTCGAGGTCGATGATCCGGAGCCTTTGCCGGAACGGACTTTCGAACTGTACGACCTCCTCCGCGCGTAGAGGGGCCGCCTCGTCCCCCGCCAGGATCGCCATCCGGCGTCGATCCGGGGCCAGGGCGAAGTCCGAGACCCCGCCCTGCGCCAGGGTTCGCACCGCGCCCGTTCCGACCGACCACACGACCATCGCGGTGTCCGACCTCGGCGTCGGCGTGCTCGCGACCCCGCCGGCGGCGTCCACGATGGTGCGGGACGGCTCCCGGCCCTGCGCCGTGCGCGCCCAGGCCTGCGCCATCCGGTCCGGCGTCGCCCCCTGATAGGCCAATGCCGCGGGCAAGTCGTGGCCGGGTCGCACCAGCAGGAGGACCTCATCGTCCGACCGCCAGCTCGCCTGGGCGCCCGTGCGGGGCACATCCAGAGTCAGCCCGGACCAGCGCACCGACCGGTCCGCCATCCGCACGACGCCGGGCTCCAGCCGCCCGTCCCGGAACCGCGTCACGAGCAGCCGGTCGCCCGAAGGCGACCAGGCCAGGCGCTGCAGTCCCGGCCCTTCATCCGGCAGGAGCCGGACGGGGCCCGCCGCCGGGCGCGTGAGGTCCACAGCCCACAACTCCATGGCGGCCCAGGTCGACCGCCATTCGTATTCGAAGCGCGGGATGGCGTCGTAGGGACCGCGCTTCTCATAGACGGCCCATCGTCCGTCCGGCGACAGGGCTCCCCGCCCGAAGGCGGCCAGGGCCGTCAGGGTCTCGACGGTGAGATCGCGCCCCCCTGCGGGGGCGTGATCCTGCGGCGAGGCCAGGGCGATGGCAGGCGACAGGGCAGCCGCCATCACGGCGCCGATGAGGCGCTTCCACACAGTGTGCATGACCGGCCTACCAGCGCTGGATGAGCTGGAACGACACGGCCCGGCCCGAGACGCCGCCCTGGCCGCCGTCGAAGCCGAACCCGAGGGGCGCGTCATAGAAGGGCGGATCCTCGTCGAGCAGGTTCTGCACCCCGATCTGGAGCCGAAGCCCGTCGAACGGCGCCCGCTCCAGCGACCAGATCAACTGGGCGTCGAACGTATTCCAAGCGCCGATCCTTCGGTCCGCCAGATCCCGGTAGGCGGAGACGTGCGACCAGTGCACGCCGAGCTGCCAGGGCCCGTCCGACCAGGTCACGCCCGAGCGGGCCCGAAGGTCCACCGGATAGCCGATCAGGCCCGCCACCGACCGCACCGGCGCCGTCGGCGTCGGGCGGGTCTCATAGTCGAGGATCCAGGACGCCGAGGCGTCGAACGCCAGCAGTCCGACCGGCGACAGCCAGTCATAACCCGCCGCCAGATCGAGACCGTTCACCTGCACCGCGCCGGTATTGACCCAGCGCGCGTCCACGATCGCCCCATAGGTGTCGATGGGAAACAGGTCGGAGAAGCCCGGCAGGTTCGAGTAACTCTCCACCAGGGCCAGGTCCGCCGGATTGGTCCCCGGGCTGACGAAGGTCACGAACGGCGACAGGTTCGGGTCGATCAGAGCCCCGTACAGGTTCTCGAACACCGGCTGGGCGATCCGGTCGCTGAAGCGCGTCTCGAACCAGTTCAGGCTGAGGCTCGGTCGCCCCTCCCCTGCCCCGCGCCAGTCGACGCCGAGGGTGAAGGTTTCCGAGGTCTCCGGCCTGAGGTCGGCGTTGCCGCCTGTCAGCAGCAGGGACAGGGACGAAGTCCCGTCCAGACGGTCAAAGAATGCCGTCGATACGGCGCTCTGGTCGAACCGTTGCGGCAGGGAGCCCGCGCGGAACGACGTCCCCCAGGAGGTGCGGAGGTTGAGCCCCTCCACCGGCGACCACAGGACGCCGATCTTCGGATTGGTGGTGGTCCCGAACTCGTCATAGTCCTCGACCCGGCCGGCCAGCGACAGCACCAGGCTCCGGAGCCCCGGACGGGCATTGTCGGGCCCGAACAGCGGCGCCCGCAATTCGGCGAAGGCGGCCGACACCGAACGCTCCAGCGTCGGACTGGAATAGAGGATGGGGGTGACGGCGGACAGGAAGCTGAAGCCGCCGGTGTCGAAGGTCTCTTCCCGAACCTGGCCGCCCACCGCCAGCACCAGCTCGCCGCCGGGCAGACGCCAGATCGGCCCCTGGACCATCAGATTGGCCGAGGTGGCGCGGCTGCGCTCCCGTCCGCCGACGCTGCCGCCGCGGATGAAGTCCAGCACGGCCCGGCTGTTGGCGGTCCCGTCCCCGAACAGGTTGAAATAGCCGTCCACGGCCGCCGAATACGGCGTGGCCGGGTTGTCGGGCAGATTGCCCAGGGCTTCGTTGAGGAAGCGGCTGTTCACCCGGTTGGTCAGGCCATAGTCCGCCCGCTCGGTGGCGTAGGTGACATAGGCGTCCAGGGACCAGGCGTCCGTCAGATCGTAGCGGCCCCCGGCCGTGAGCCCGAGGCTTTCCGATCGGGCATGGGTGCGGGCCGGTCCCAGCTCCCGGGCGAAGGAGTAGGCGACGGAATGGGACGCCGCCCCGGTCGGTGAGACGAACCACGGGTTGGCCGTGGACACCGAGAAGATGCCCCCGGACGGCGCGGTGGCGATGTCATTGGTCCGCAGGCTCCAGCGCAGGTCCGCCGTCAGCTCCAGCCGCTCGCCCAGCGACTGACGCACCGCCCCATAGACGCTGTGACGCTCCAGGGACGGCAGGAGATCCACTCCCAGCAGGCTCGATTGCAGATTGGTCTGCCCCGCCGCGAAATCCGCCGGTCCCTGCGCCCGCCCGCTGCTGTTCGGTCGAATGGCGTGGCTCACCACATAGGCGGCGCTCACGGGGTCGAACGCCACCAGATTGCCCGGCCCGCTGTAGAAGCTCCGGTGATCCGTGCCGCCGAACGGCCGCAGGTCGCCGTCGCGGGTATAGTCGCGGTCCAGGGTGCTCAGCCCGTTGGCCGTCTGGTACTCATAGGACAGATAGGCCGAGCCCGAGCTCCACGACCTTCCGCCCAGATGGGACAGTTGCAGATCCTCGCCTCCGCCCTGCAGGGCCGAGACCCGCAGACGGCTCTCCTGACCGTCGAACCGACGCCGCATGATGACATTGACCACCCCGGCCACCGCGTCGGCGCCATAGAGGGCCGAGGCGCCGTCGAGCAGCAGGTCCACCCGCTCCACCGCCGCCGACGGCAGGGCGGAGACGTCCGCGAACTCCGCCCGCGCCCCCGTCCCGGCCAGACGCCGTCCGTTGACCAGGGTCAGGGTCGATCCGGCGCCGAGCCCCCGAAGATTGACGCCCGTCGCATAGACGGTGTTCGAGGCTGCAGCGTCCGACAGGGTCGCCTGCACCACCGGTGTGGCCGACCCCGCGTAGTTCTGCGGCAGGTCGGTCAGGGTTTCCGCCACCGTGCCGAAGCCCCGGCGGTCCAGGTCGTCCCGCCCCAGCATCACCACCGGCGAGGCCAGATCGCCGGATGAGCGCAGCAGGGTGCCGGTGACCACCACCTCGTCCAGCTGGGTGGACGCCTCGGCCCGCGCCGGGCCGCCCCGCCGCAGAACGATCACGCCCGGCCGGGTGTAGGACCAGGTCAGTCCGGAGCCGCGCAGCAGGGCGGCCAGGGCCTCGTCCGAGGTGTATCGCCCGCGCAGCCCCTCGCTCCGCAGACCCTCGACCAGGTCTCCGGTGAAGAAGATCTGCTGGCCCGAGCGGGTCGCGAAGGCGTTCAGCGCATCCCGCAGCGAGCCGGCGGCGATGTCATAGTCACGGGCCTCCTGGACGGCCGCGGCCATCCCGGTGTTCAGAACGCACGCCGTCAGCGCGGTCCCGGCAAGCCAGGTCAATCGGTTCATGGTGTCTCCTCCCCTCGACGCCACATGGCGACGGAGAAGAGACGCGCGGGCCCCCGTGGAACCCCGGAGCTCACCTCAATTATTTGTTCGTCTGGAGAGCAAAAGGCTCCCGTCAGGCCGAACGCTCGTCCGCAAGCCGAGCCCGTCCGCCGCCGAGGCGGCGAAGGCCTCCCGGTCTCCGGTGCGGAAGACGCCGTTGACCGGCGTGTCCGCCAGCGCCCCCGCCTCCAGCACGATCGGCGCCGTCAGATACCGGTTCACCTCCGCCACGGCCGAGGCCAGAGGCTCATCCTCGAAGACGATCCGGCCCTCGGCCCAGCTGGTCGCCGTGGTCACATCCACCGCCCGCGTGCGCACCCCGGACCGGGTCGCCTCGACCTGCTGCCCGGCCCGCATCCGCGCCGGCGCCGCCGTCGGCTCGCGCACGACATCCACCACCCCGGACACCAGGGTGACCCGCGCGCCGCCATCCACCCGACGCACGTCGAACACGGTCCCGACCGCCGTCACCTCGGTTTCCCCGGCCGACACCACAAAGGGGCGTGACGCGTCATGCGCCACCTCGAACAGGGCCTGGCCCCGCTCCAGCTCGATCCGTCGTTGACCCTCGCTGAACCGCACCCGGATCGCCGAGCCCGTATCCAGCCGCACCTCCGACCCGTCCGCCAGTTGCACCACCCGCTGCTCGCCGACGGCCGTGCTCACCACGCCCCGCCCGGACCACCAGCCCCAGCCGGCCAGCCCCAGCACGACCGCCGCCGTCACCGCCGCCGCGGCGCCGAACACCGTACGCGGCGAGCCGAAGCGAGTCCGTCCCGACCGGCGCCGGTCCATCGCTTCCGCCACCGCCGCCGCGATGGCCGCGTCGCCCGCCAGCGCCCCGCTCGCCGCCCAGACCGTCTCCACACGCCGATAGGCGTCATCGTTCTCCGGCACGGCGCGCCAGGCGAAGAAGGCTTCAAGGGTTTCGGTGGAGACGCGACGCTCGCCGAGGCGCATGTGCCATTCGGCGGCTTCCTGTTCGGCGGTCTCAACCCGGGTCTTCGGGCCGGCCATGATGCGCCCCATCCTTAGGCCCGAAGCTGGGCGGCGCAGTGCGCCAGCGCCTTGGTCATCCGCCACTCGACCGTCTTCGGGCTGATTCCGAGCTGCTCGGCGATCTGCGCATTGGTCAGACCCCCGAACCTCGACAACACAAAGACATCCCTCAGAGGTTGTGGCAAGCCGATAACGACTTGGGTCAAAATGACTGTGGCGGCTTGGGTGGGAGGTTGCTCACCTCTCAGGGCACAATGCTGGTTTGACGTATCCGCGACTTGAGCGCGCCTTCCTTCTCGGAAACGGTCAATTGCCAGATGAGAGGCAACCTTGAGCAGAAAGGCTTTGGGACGCTGGACTTCCAGCTCGCCCTTTCGGGTTAGCCGAAGCCAAGTATCTTGATGGATATCCTCTGCGTCTTGGCGTCCATACCTTTGAACGAGCTTCCTCATCAGCCAGTCGGAATGGCGCTCATACAAGGTTGCCAAATCGGATAACCGGGCTCCGTCCGAACCGCTCATCATCGCACTCGCTGGGTGCAAAACGCACAGCCGGATGATGGGCACTATATTGCTAGCTGTATAGCACCTTTCACGCAGCACACTTTCAAATCATCCACGCGGCATGGAGTGGAAGTTGAGGGTCGGCTTTAACATTCGCGAGGCCCGCCTGACGAAAGGTTGGTCTCAGCAGACCTTGGCGGGCGAGGCTAACCTGTCACTCCGGTATCTTGCTGGGGTCGAGCGCGGTGAAGAGAACCCCAGCCTGGAAACATTGCTCGCGATCTCAGACGCTCTGGACGCCAAGCCCGCCACCCTCTTCGCAGAATAATGAGCCAAGAAACGGCACTATATTGCTAGCGGAATAGCACCTTTCATCACAGTCCGGTGCCGTCACGCTGGCCTGATGGATTGGCGAGCGCGCGTCGGCGCAAACATCCTCGAGCAGAGAAAGGCCCTCGGCTGGTCTCAGCAGGTTCTTGCGGGAGAGTCTGGGCTGTCGTTGAGATATCTTGCTGGGGTCGAGCGCGGCGAAGAAAACCCCAGCCTAGACACCTTGATCGCAGTGGCGAATGCACTCGGGGCGAGCCCGGCCAGTCTGTTTCGCTAGGGGCTTCAGGCACGTGACCGCGTTCTTGGTGTAACGTTCCTCGGATGTCGGGGCGCTGGCGTCTGCGGCGACACTCCTGATGCTCCAAAGCGCTTGTTCGGCTAAGCGCCAGGAGCGGACTCTCTCCTCGGTTCGCAAAGCGGACGTTGGCCTCAAGGCAATGCTGGGCTCAACGGATCGCGTCGTAGACCGTACAGGACTCGGCTTACTGAACAGATTGTTCGTCAGGAGCCCCCCGTGACAGAGGAGACAGGCGCTGCAACTATCGGTCAGCCCAAGCGACGAGCATCTCTGTGACTGATCAGTCCCCCGACTCATCCCAAAGCCCAATCGAACGCTTCCGCGCTCTCAAGACCCCGCCCGATAACGCGACGTCGGCATGGTATCGGCACCGGGGCTACGCTCTTGAAAGCCTCCTCGGCCAGGCGTTCCGGGACGCCAACCTCGATCCGACGCTGAGCTACAAAACCACGGGCGAACAGATCGACGGTTCCTTCGTCCTTGATGGGCGGGTCGTTCTGATTGAGGCCAAATGGACCGCCGACCTCCTGCCCGCCTCCTCCATCTTCGCCTTCAAGGGCAAAGTGGATGGCAAGTTGGTCGGCACAATCGGCATGATGATTGCCGTCAACGGATTTTCTGACGACGCTCATGACGCCCTCCGATTCGGCAAAGACCTCAATGTCCTCCTGATGGACGGCGATGATCTGGATGTCGCATTAGACATAGGCATAGCGGCGGCGATGCGGCTCAAGGTCCGGGCCGCTGCGGATCGTGGGCTCGCCTATCTGAATCTCGCTCCTGTGCGCGGAGCCGTGCGCACGCCGCGCC
>JAVHYH010000224.1 GCA_031119155.1 Brevundimonas sp. | reverse complement strand
CTCGTCAGGCTCATAACCTGAAGGTCGCAGGTTCAAATCCTGCTCCCGCACCCAAATAACCAAAAAGCCCCGCATGGCAAAACCGGCGGGGCTTTCTGACGTCCGGAATACAGCTTACTCACGCAGGAACGCCTCGAACCGCTGGGTCCAGTCCGGATGCCAGCGCGACAGGGGCGGGCGGTTCCCGATGACGTCGCCGATGGCCCAGGCCATGCGCTTCTCATCCGTGGCGCGATCGACGTCATTGTCAGGGCAGAGGATGTAGAAATCCCCGGCCTCCAGCCGCTCCAGCATGAAGTCCACCGTCTCGACCGCGGTCCAGGCGCCGGCGGGCTTGTCCGTGCGGTCGCCGGCGGCGAGCGGCGTCCAGACGAAACCGGGGATCAGCAGGTGGGCGCTGATGCGGGCTCCGGGCGTGTTGCGCAGCTGGTGCTGCAGCGCCTCCGTATAGGCCTTCACCGCAGCTTTCGAGACATTGTAGGCCGGGTTGCCCGGCGGGGTGGTGATGCCCTGCTTGGAGCCGGTATTGATGATCAGGCCCGGTCGGCCGCGCTCGACCATGCGCGGCGCGAAGACCTGGCTGCCATCGATCACGCCCCAGACGTTGACGCCGATCAGCCTGCGCCAGTCGGCTTCCGGCCCCAGGGCGTCCGTAGGGATCTGGATCGCGGCGTTGTTCATGACCACGTCGGCGCCGCCGAAGCGGTCGGCCACCGCCCGCTCGAGATTCTCGAGGGCGGAGCGGTCGGAGACATCGACCTCGAAGCCGGCGATCTCGGCGTCTTCCCGGGCATCCGGCGTCAGCTCGGCGACAGCGACGGCCAGCCTGTCCGCGCCCAGATCGGCGATGCAGACATGCAGGCCGAGGGCGGCGAAACGTCGGGCGGCGGCCAGTCCGATGCCGGAGGCTCCGCCGGTCACGACGGCGACGGCTCCGGGAACGAGGGCGGGATGGGACATGATCACTCCTCCGTCTGGCTGTTCCCCGGAATGGTAGCCGGGTTTTGCGATGACGCCAGCAGGCGAAAGTCATCGCGCTATCGCCTGTCCACGAGTTCATCTGTCCGCCCTGATCGCGCCTCAATTCGCTACAAATGTAGCGCCACATTTGTAGCGAGATGGACGGGTGACGATGATCGAGACGCTGCCGAGACGTGAGCGCGAAGTGTTCGAGACCCTGTGTCGGCTCGAGCAGGGCACGACCGGCGCCGTCCGCGCCGCCCTGGCCGATCCGCTCAGCGATTCCGCCGTGCGCACCCTGCTGGCCCGGCTGGAAGCCAAGGGGCTGGTGGTGCGGGAGGCCGGGGAGGGCGGTGTCCTCTATCGCCCGGCGCCCGAGCCAGGGACGCTGGCCACCGGGGCCTTGCGCCGGATGGTCGACACCTTCTTCGCCGGTTCGGCGGCCAGCGCCGCGACGGCGCTTCTGGGCCTGACCCGCTCGCTCAAGCCCGAGGAGGTCGAAGCCCTGCGCCGCGCGATCGACGACGCCGGGGAGCGCGACGCATGAGCCTCGAACTGTTTGCAGAGCTTCTGCTCAAGTCCGGGCTGATCGCCGGAGCCGGCCTGCTGGTCGCGGCGGTCCTGCGTGCCCGCCCGGCGACGGAGAGCGTGGATGTTCTGCGCGCCACGGTCCTTCTGCTGCTGGCGCTGCCGGTCCTGATGCTTGTGCTGCCTGCCCTGGCCGTCCCGCTGTTGCCCGCGCCGGAGCCGACGGTGGAGATCGCGTCCGCGCCCCTTTGGGCAGGGCATGTGGGCCAGGTCGGCGGCGTCACCGTGTCCGCCTCCCTGTTCGAGCCGAGCCCGGCTCTCGTCGCCGCCCTGATCTGGGGGATCGGCGTGGCGTTGGTGCTGGGACATTTCGCGCTCGGGCTCCTGACGCTGGTGCGCTGGACCCGTGCCGGGCGACCGGTCACCGCTGCTCGCTGGATTTCATCCCTTGCCGAGTTGTCGAAGGCCCGCCAGCCGAGGCTGATCGCGTCCGGTTCCGCCCCGGCGCCGCTGAGCTGGGGGCTGCCGCCCGGGGTGGTGCTGATCAGCGAGGAACTGGTCCGACGCCCGGAGTGCGCTCGCGCCGTCCTGGCTCATGAACTGGCGCATATCCGCCGCCGGGACTGGCTGTTCCTGCTGCTGTCCCGCGCCGCCGTGGCCCTGTTCTGGTTCAATCCGCTGGTCTGGTGGCTGCACGCCAGGCTGGCCGCGCGCACCGAGGACGCGGCCGACGCCGCCGCGCTCCAGCATCTCGACCCCGCCGCCTACGCCCGCACCCTTGTCGGTCTGGCCGCCGAGTTCGGCCAGGCCCTTCCCCAATCCGCCGCCGTCGGTCTGACCGGCCCGGCCCGTTCTCTCTCGAAAAGGATCGCCCGCATCATGAAGACGCCTCGCACCTTGCCGTCCCGCCCCCTCTTCCTGGCCTTGACCGTGGGAGGGCTGGCGATCGTCGCGACGCCGCTGGCGGCCGTGGAACTGACTTCGCGCGTCGGGGATGTTGTCGCGGTGCCTGCCGCGCCGCAGGTCGCTCAGTCGTCCCGGACTGTGGAACCCGTCGCCGTGGCCCGGTCGGCAGAGGCGACGACGCACTGGCCTGCGCCGCCCAAGCCGCCGTCGCCGCCCGCTGCGCCGATGCAACTCGCGTGGTCCGCCCCGCCGCCGCCGCCTCCTGCCCCGCCGGCGCCCCCGGCGCCGCACATGATGGCTCCGCCTGCCCCTCCGGCTCCGCCTGCCCCTCCGGCTCCGCCCGTGCCGCCGCGCTACTGGCAGGATGCCCCCGGGGTGACAGCGTCCGAAGCGGCGCGTGAGGCGGCCCGGTCCGCCCGCGCTGATGCGGCCCAGGCCCGGGCTGAAGCGGCACGGACGCGCGCGGAGGAAAGGGCCCGTCGCCCTGAAATGGTCGCCGCTGCTCGCGACGCCGAAGCCGGCGCCGCCCGCGCCCGTGACGCCGCAGTGGTGGCGCGTGAACGCGCCGCCGCCGCCCGCGTCGATGCGGCGCGCGCCCGGGCGGACGCGCGGGTCAACATGGCCCGTGGCGCGGACGACATGGAGCGCGGCGCTCGCCAGATGCGGGAGGAGGGACGCCGTCTGCAGGATCCCGCCTACCGCGCCCAGGTCATCCGGCGTCAGCAGGCGCAGGGCAGTCCGGTGACGGACGCCGAGCTGCGCACGCTGTCGTCCACCCTGCCGCAACGGGCTGACGAGCTGGAGCGCCGCGCGGCTGACCTGAGGAGCCGGTCGCGCGAGGGCTGATCCCTTCGCCGGAAAGAGAAGCGGCCCCGTCCGGGTTCGGGCGGGGCCGTTCTGTTATGCGCCTTCGGCGTCCAGGAAGCGGACGGCGTCCGCGTCGCGAGCGCTGAGCTCCGGATAGTCCGGATCGGAGCCCACGTCGGGCACCTTGCGCCAGGAGCGGGCGCATTTCGGATGGTCGGCCAGCTTGACCTCGACCGTGACGGCCTCGCCGCCGTGGACCAGTTCGGCGCCCGAGGTGCGGAAGACCTCGGCGGCGTCCAGTCCGTCGAAGGCCGCGAAGGCTTCGGCCGGACCGGTCACGACCGGCCAGGCGTCCAGCGCCCCGCCGATGACCTTGTCACGCCGCGCCGCTTCCAGCGCTTCATTGACGACTTCCAGCACGGTCTGGACCTTGGCCCAACGCTGGGCCTCAGCCGCATTCTCCCACTCCGCCGGCGTCTGCGGGATGACCCGGGCGCAGTTGGAGCCGCCGTCGGGATAGCGGGTGGTCCAGGCCTCTTCCATGGTGAAGGGGGTCAGGGGCGAGAGCCAGGCGGTCAGGCGGGCGAAGACCTCGTCCATCACGGTGCGGGCGGCGCGACGGCGGATGCTGTCGGGACGGTCGCAGTAGAGGGCGTCCTTGCGGACGTCGAAATAGAGAGCCGACAGGTCGCCCGAGCAGAACTCCAGCACCGGACGGACCACGTCCTGGAAGCGGTAGTCCTCATAGGCCTTGCGGACTTGGCCATCGAGCTCGTGCAGGCGATGGAGGATGAAGGCCTCCAGCGGCGGCATCTGGTCCAGCGGCAGGCGTTCGGCCTCGTCGAAGTCGGCGAGGGCGCCCAGCAGATAGCGGACGGTGTTACGCAGCTTGCGATAGGCGTCGACTGTGGTCTGCAGGATCTGTTTGCCGATCCGCTGGTCGTCCGAATAGTCGACCAGGGCCACCCACAGACGCAGGATGTCGGCGCCGCTCTCCTTGATGATGGTGAGGGGATCGGTCGTGTTGCCCTTGGACTTAGACATCTTCTCCCCCTTCTCGTCGAGGGTGAAGCCGTGGGTCAGGACCGCCTTGAACGGGGCGCGGCCGCGGGTGCCGCAGCCCTCCAGCAGGGAGGACTGGAACCAGCCGCGGTGCTGGTCGGAGCCTTCCAGATAAAGGTCGGCGGGCCAGTGAGCGGGACGGTCGCCGGTGTAGCCGTGCTCGGCCGTGCGCGGGTCGAGGGTGAAGGCATGGGTCGAGCCGGAGTCGAACCAGACGTCGAGGATGTCTTCGACCTTCTCGTAGCGGGCCGGGTCGTGGGCGCCGAGGAAGTCGGCGTCGGGGGCGGTGAACCAGATGTCCGCGCCATGTTCGGCGACGGCGGCGACGATGCGAGCGTCGACCTCGGCGTCATGCAGCGGCTGGCCGGTCTGCTTGTCGATAAACATCGCCAGGGGGGTGCCCCAGGCGCGCTGGCGGCTGACCAGCCAGTCGGGACGGCCTTCGACCATCGAGCGGATGCGATTGCGCCCGCCCGCCGGGTGGAAGGCGGTGTCGTCGATGGCCTGCAGCGCGGTCTCGCGCAGGGTGTCGCCGGAGGCCAGCGGCTGGTCCATGCGGATGAACCACTGGGGGGTGTTGCGGAAGATGACCGGGGCCTTCGACCGCCACGAGTGCGGATAGGAGTGCTCCAGACGACCGCGCGCCAGCAGGTTGCCGGCCTCGATCAGCTTCTCCATCACCGCGCCGTTGGCGGGGCCGAACTTGCCGGTCTTCTTGCCCTCGGTTTCGAGCACCTTCAGGCCCGCGAAGAGCGGCACCGACGGATAGTAGTCGCCGTCCGGATCGACGGTATCCGGCACCTCGTGATGACCGTGGGCCTT
>JAVHYH010000223.1:1095-5111 GCA_031119155.1 Brevundimonas sp. | reverse complement strand
AGGCGGTGGGATCGATGAAGGGGTTGGGCGTCACGCCCTGTCGAAGCCGGGCCATGTGCGCATCGCCGCCCGACTGGCTCGGGTGGGCCGTCAGCAGGATGTCGCAGGGGATGGCGCGCAGGCTGGCGAAGGTCCGGCGGAAGCCGTCCAGCAGAGCGCGGTTGGCCGGGTTGGTGAACCGGTAGCCGTCGGCCGAGACCGGGTTCAGGCTGGAGCCGAACACCACATCCCTGCAGTCGTCACCCTCGCAGGAGCGCCAGCTCCAACTCATGCTGCCAGGCGTATGGCCCGGCGTGGCGCGGGCAGTGATCGCGACATCGCCCAGACGCAGCACCTCTCCGTCCCGAAGGGCGCGCACGCGCTCAACTGGCGGGAAGGTCTCCAGAGACGCCGCCTGCGGATCGTCCTGCCCGCTGCGGCCCCGCTGCAGAACCGCGGCGGCGGCCGGACTGGCGACCACGGTCGCGCCGGTATCCCGCGCCAGCGCCGCCAGACCGCCGGCGTGATCGTAATGCGGCTCGGTGCTGAGGATGTATTTCACGTCCTCGATGCGGAAGCCCAGCCGCCGAACGTTGTCCTCGAGGGCCGGAACCGCCTGCGGCAAGGCCCCGTCCACCAGCACCAGACCGTCGGAAGTCGAGATCAGGACGACGGTCAGCCCGCCGAAGCCCACAAAGAAGGTATTGCCGTGGATGCGCGTCGGCGCCTCCACCGCCAGCCACTGGCGGGCGTATTCCGGCGCGATGGGCTGCAGCAGCGGATCGTGCGCCGGATCAGGTCGCGCCTGCGCGACGGGCGCGTCCTGCTGCGGTTCAGCCCTGGCGCAGCCTGCAGCCATCACCAGAAGGGCTGCCGTCGCCATGCCTGAAAACCGTCTCATCACTCACTCCCTGATTGAGATACGAGCGCGAGAATGGTTGGCGCACGGAGGCCGCACAAAGCATCATATCTGGACAAAGCCATGAGCCAACCTCATGCCTCAGCTATGGATCGCGCCCAACTTCCGCTAAACGCCCTGCGCGCCTTCGAGGCCGCCGCCCGGCACCTCAACTTCACCCGCGCCGCCCTCGAACTGTGCGTCAGCCAGGGCGCGGTCAGCCATCAGGTCGCCCAGCTCGAACGGCGGCTGGGCGTCACCCTGTTCCGCCGCCTGCCGCGCGGTCTGGCCCTGACCGACGAGGGACAGGCGCTGGTGCCGGTCCTCGCCGACGCCTTCGACCGGGTCGGCGCCACGCTCGATCGGTATGCGGGCGGACGGCTGCAGGAGGCCCTGACCGTCGGCGTCGTCGGCGCCTTCGCCGCCGGCTGGCTGTTGCCGCGACTGGAGGCCTTCAATCGCGAGCATCCGCACATCGACCTGCGGATCATGACCAACAACAATCGCGTCGATCTGGCCGGCGAAGGGCTGGACCTGGCCATTCGCTACGGCGACGGCGCCTGGCACGGCACCCACGCCGAACCGATCATGGCCGCACCACTGACGCCGCTGTGCGCGCCGGCGACAGCGATGCGACTGCACAACCCGGCCTCGCTGATCGGTGAAACCCTGCTGCGCTCGTATCGTGCTGACGAGTGGATCCGCTGGTTCGAGGCAGCGGGCGCGCCCTGCCCGCCCCTGCGCGGACCGATCTTCGACAACTCCGTCCTGACCACCCACGCCGCCGCCTCCGGCCTGGGCGTCGCCCTGGCCCCGGCGGTCATGTTCACCCGGGAACTGGCGGCCGAGCGCCTTGTCCGCCCCTTCGAGGCCGAGGTCGCTCTGGGCGGTTACTGGCTGACCCGCCTTCATTCCCGCCCCGACAGCGCCGCCATGGCGACGTTCCGGGCGTGGATGCGGCGCGCGGCCGATGGACCAGTGAGCGCGATCTGAGCAGCGCGGGGTCGCCTGCGACAAACCCGCATTTGTTTTTGAGAGTGACTCGCAGTAAATGCGCTGCTCCGCTTGTTACGAATGGCCGTCCCTGATGCTGCGTTTTCCCCTCGCCCTCTCCCTCCTCGCCGGCGTCAGCGCCCTGCCCGCCATCGCGATGGCGCAGACCGCGCCGAACGACCAGCCGTCGGCGCTGGACGATGTGGTGGTGACGGCCTCGACCCGGGCCCAGACGGTGGCGCAGGCCCCCGCTTCGATCTCGGTCGTCACGGGCGAGCAGCTCGAGGACAAGGCCTATGTCGATCTGTTCGACGCCGTCCGCGACGTCGAGGGCGTCTCGGTCAGCGGCGGCTCGAACTTCCAGGACATCCTGATCCGCGGCCTGCCGGGCGCCTACACCCTGACGCTGGTGGACGGTCGTCGCCAGTCGACCCGCGAAGCCCGGGTGAACGGCAACGGCGGGCTGGAGCAGAACTTCATGCCGCCGGTCGGCGCCATCGAGCGGATCGAGGTCGTGCGCGGCCCGATGTCGTCGCTCTACGGCTCGGACGCGCTGGGCGGCGTCGTCAACATCATCACCAAGAAGGTGCCGCTGCGCTGGGGCGGATCGGTCGGCGCCGACTATGTCTCACAGGAGAACGGCGACAGCGGCGACTGGTATCAGGGCCAGTTCTACGCCGCCGGACCGCTGATCGCGGATCAGCTGGGCCTGCAGCTCTGGGGCCGCACGCTGGAGCGTGACGAGGACGACATCTACAACGCCCCCAGCAGCACCGGTGCGATGGGCTCGGAAGAGTACAACCTCGCCGGTCGTCTGGCCTGGACGCCGACCGCCGACCACGAGGTTCTGCTTCAATACGACATCGCGCGCATCGACCGCTTCAGCACCGCCGGCCTGACGGTCGCGCCGACGGGCCGCAGCGTCCGCAACGAGCATAGCCGCGATGCCGTCTCCCTCGCTTGGAACGGCGACTGGAGCTGGGGGACCAGCGCCCTGTCGGTGCTTCGCGAGGACGCCCAGCGCGAGACCTATACGGCCGATGCGACCGGGACCCTGATCCGCGGCGCCCGCGCGCCCGAGATCACCAATACGGTCTGGGACGCTCTTTTCCACGTCCCGCTGACCGGCACGGCCCTGGGCGATCACAACCTCGTCTTCGGGGGCCAGATCATCGAGAACAAGCTGGTCGATGTGAATCCCGGCGCCCGCGACAATGTCGCCGCGACCTTCGAGGTCTGGCAGCGCGCCCTCTTCGCCGAGGATGAGATCAGCCTGACCGACGACCTGGCCCTGACGCTGGGTCTGCGCTGGGACGACCACAAACGCTATGGCGACCATTGGAGCCCGCGCGCCTATCTGGTCTGGAACCCCACTGACACCCTCACCCTGAAGGGCGGCGTCTCGACCGGCTTCCGCGCTCCTGAAGTCCGGGCCGTGGCCGAAGGCTACGCCTATGAGACCGGCGGCGCGAACTGCAACTACGGCGCAGGCCTGTGCGGCGTCATCATCGGCGATCCGGACCTGAAGCCGGAGACCAGCACCAGCTATGAGCTGAACGCCCTGTGGCGGCCTTCGCCGACCCTGTCGCTGAACGCCACCGTCTTCCGCACTGACTTCAGGGACAAGATCGACAGCGACCGGGTCTGCGGTCCTGACGCCAACGCCAACGGCGTCTGCGATGTGCCGTCCGAGGTCCTGCGCTGGGACGAGGATCCGCTGTACCAGCTCTACTACTGGCTCAACATCAGCGACGCCCGCATCCAGGGCGTCGAACTGGGCGGGACCTGGGAGGCGACGGACGCCCTGACGCTGAAGGCCAACTACACCTTCACCGATTCCGAGCAGCGCGGCGGCCTCTACGCCGGTCAACCGTTGGGCCGCACGCCCGAGCATATGGCCAACGCCCGCGCCGACTACGCCGTCAGCGACACTCTCGGCCTGTGGGGTGCGGTCAGCTATCGCGGCGAGGAGATCAACGCCGGTCTGCGCGTCGGCACGAACGGCCAGCCGGTGCTGGAAGGTCCGCGTCAGGTCGGTCGCCGCTATCCCGACTACACCCTGGTCGACGTCGGGGCGAACTGGCGGGTGCGCGAGACCGTCACCCTGAAAGCTGGAATCTACAATCTGACGGACAAGGTTCTGGAC
>JAVHYH010000223.1:0-1085 GCA_031119155.1 Brevundimonas sp. | reverse complement strand
CACGGCAGGGCCTGCACGAACGGCAGCGGCGGCGGCGGGTCCGGGACAACGTCGCGCTGAAGTTCGGCGTCTACAATCTGACCGACAGGGTTCTGGACGTCGCCACCTATGACCAGCAGGGCGACGGTCGTCGCTACTGGCTGGGCGTGAACGTGGAGTTCTGAGCATGGCCGTGGCGATGAACCGTCGCGTCCTGTTCGTCGCCGCCGGCGCCGGCCTGCTGCTGGCCGCCGCCGGGTGCGATCGGCAGGAGGGCGCGGCCGCCGGCGGCCTGACCGACCTGCGCGACCGCCCGCTGTCGATCACCCCGCCGGTCGGCAAGCTGTCGATCGACGACGGCCGCTACCTGATCGCCCTGGCCCTGATCCATCCGGATCCGGTCAGCGTGCTGGCCGCCTGGTCCGGCGACGTGAACCGGATCAGCCCAGAGATGTACGCCGGCTTCGTGGCGAAATCCCCGACGCTGGCGACCCTGCCCAAGACGCCAAGCTCGGCCGGCGACTTCGATGTCGAGGCGGTGCTGGCCGCGGGACCGGAGGTGGCCGTGGTGTCGCTGGGCTCTGGCCCGACCGATGCGCAGGTGTCCCAGCTTCAGGCGGCGGGCGTCACCGTCGCCTTCATCGACTTCTTCACCCACCCGTTCGAAAATCAGGCGAAGTCCCTGACCCTGCTGGGCAAGCTGACCGGGCGGGAAGAACAGGCCACGGCCTACAACGCCTTCCGCGCCGAGCGGTTGAAGGTCATCTCTGACAAGGTCGCGGGCCTGACCGACGCGCAGAAGCCGACCGTCTTCCTCGAGGCTCACGCGGGCAACAGCCCCGACTGCTGCAACTCGGTCGGTCAGGGCAATGTCGGCGACTACATCACCTTCGTCGGCGGCCGGAACATCGGCGCCGAGGTGCTGACCACGGCCTCGGGCAAGCTGAATCTCGAGTTCGTCATCGACCGCAATCCGGACGTCTATATCGCCACCGGCGGCCCGCATCTGGAGAAGGCGGGCGGCTTCGTGGTCGGGCCGGCCTTCACGCCGGAACAGTCGCAGGCGGGCCTGCGCCGCGTCGCCGGACGTCCCGGCATCTCGACCC
>JAVHYH010000222.1 GCA_031119155.1 Brevundimonas sp. | reverse complement strand
CCGCCACCAGCGGCGCGGGCGCGGCGGGCGGCTCGGCCGGCGCCGCCAGCGCGCCTCCGCCCGGCGAAGGCATGATGAGCGGCCCCAGTCCAGCGGTGCGGGACGACGCCAAGGCGAGGGCCGAGGAAACCAACCTGCATCCGCGCACGCCCTGATCGGCGAGCCCCGGACAGCAAAAAGGCCGCCCCGTGAAGGGCGGCCTTTTCAGTTTCAGCAGAGCAATCCGATCAGGCGGCGCTGTCAGGCGTCGCGGCGGCGGCGCTCTTCTTGCCCTTGGTCTCGGCATAGATCAGCAGCGGCTGGGCCTTGCCTTCGATGACCTCGGCGTTGACGACGACTTCCTCGACGCCCTCAAAGGTCGGCAGCTCGAACATGGTCTCGAGCAGGATGCCTTCCAGGATCGAGCGCAGGCCCCGCGCGCCGGTCTTGCGGGTGATGGCCTTCTTGGCGACGGCGTTCAGCGCGTCGTCGGTGAAGGTCAGGTCCACGTTCTCCATCTCGAACAGGCGCTTGTACTGCTTGACCAGGGCGTTCTTCGGCTCGGTCAGGATGGTGACCAGCGCCTTCTCGTCCAGGTCTTCCAGCGTCGCCAGAACCGGCAGACGGCCGATGAACTCGGGGATCAGGCCGAAGCGCATCAGATCGTCCGGCTCGACACCCTTGAGGATGTCGCCCGTGCGGCGCTCGTCGATTTCCTTCACGCGGGCGCCGAAGCCGATCGAGGCCCCCTCGCCGCGCGCCGAGATCACCTTCTCCAGTCCGGCGAAGGCGCCGCCGACGATGAAGAGGATGTTGGCGGTATCGACCTGCAGGAACTCCTGCTGCGGATGCTTGCGACCGCCCTGCGGGGGCACGGAGGCGACGGTGCCTTCCATGATCTTCAGCAGGGCCTGCTGCACGCCCTCGCCCGACACGTCGCGGGTGATCGACGGGTTGTCCGACTTGCGCGAAATCTTGTCGATTTCGTCGATGTAAACGATGCCGCGCTGGGCCCGCTCGACGTTGTAGTCGGACGCCTGAAGCAGCTTCAGGATGATGTTCTCGACGTCCTCGCCCACATAACCGGCTTCGGTCAGGGTGGTGGCGTCGGCCATGGTGAAGGGCACGTCGATGATGCGCGCCAGCGTCTGGGCCAGCAGCGTCTTGCCGGAGCCCGTCGGGCCGATCAGCATGATGTTCGACTTGGCCAGCTCGACGTCGTTGTTCTTCGTCGCGTGGTTCAGGCGCTTGTAGTGGTTGTGGACCGCGACCGAGAGCACCTTCTTCGCGTGCCCCTGACCGATGACATAGTCATCCAGGACCTCACGGATTTCCTTCGGGCTCGGGACGCCGTCCTTGGCCTTCGAGAAGGAGATTTTGTGCTCTTCACGGATGATGTCCATGCACAGCTCGACGCATTCATCACAGATGAACACGGTCGGTCCGGCGATGAGCTTGCGCACCTCGTGCTGGCTCTTGCCGCAGAACGAGCAGTAGAGCGTACTTTTGGCGTCGGTGCCGGCTGCCTTGGTCATAGACCCTTCTCACTCCCGCGGTTCACCCCGATATGAGGCGGAACGCGCTTCCTCCGCGTTGATTCCCGAACATTGGGCGCAAAGGTCTTCAAAAATTGACAATCACCCATCCCAGCGTCCGCCACAAGCCCGCCGAAGCGTGGCCGATGAGGGTTTCGGGACGTTCACTGTTGATGGGGATCACGGCGAATGTCTGACATGGGAAACGTTAAGGACTTTCGCCAGACTCCCGAACCGGGCGTTGCAAGCGGCGTGCCGGTCGTCGCCTTCGATTTCGACGGCACCCTGACCATCCGCGACAGCTTCACCAGCTTCCTGCGCTGGCGCGCCGGGCCGGGCGGCTGGGCGCTGGGCCTTGTGAAGATGGCCCCCGCCGTGGCGGCCTATGCGCGGGATCGCGACCGGGGACGGATCAAGGCGGCCTCGGTGAAGGAGTTCCTGAAGGGCGTCAGCCGGGCCGAACTGGAGGCCGAGGCCGAGCGCTTCGCGGATCAGGTCTGGTCGGAATTCATGCGCCCGGACGCGCTGAAGGTCTGGAATGACTGGGGAAAACGCGGCGCCCATCGCGTAATCGTGACCGCCAGCCCGGACACCACGGTCGCCCCCTTCGCTCGCCGTCTGGGCGCTGAGGGCCTGATCGGCACTCATCTGGCGTTTGATTCCGACGACCGGATCACCGGCGGCTTCGACACCCCCAACTGCCGGGGCGAGGAGAAGATGCGACGTCTGCGCGCGGCCTATGGCCCGGATCTCCACCTGACCGCGGCCTATGGCGACACCTCGGGCGATACCGAGATGATCGCGGCGGCGGATGAGAAGGGCTTCCGGGTGTTCACCGGGCGGCCCTGAGCGCCCTCACCGGCCCTGTTCGTCCACGTCGAAGCTGACGGCCTTGCCGCGCGACGTGGGCTCCCAGCCCGCCTCGATCACGGCGGTCACCGCGTTGCGGACATGGTCGGTGTTGACGAACTGCTTCTCGGTGTCCGGACGGCCGTTCGGGCGCAGCGGCGGCGGGAACTGCACGATGGCCTCCCGCTTGAAGTCGACATGGCGCAGGGTGACGGCGATGCCTTCCCACTGGCCGCCGTGCGTCGGGCGCGGCTGTCGGCGCAGTTCCCAATGATAAACGTCGCCGTCGACCTCTACGGTCCCGCTGGAGTCACGTGTTTGCATGGCCGCCTGATAGCACAATCGGGCCTCAGCCCATCATCCGCCCGACAGTATTGTCCTTCCAGACATAGCGGTGGACCAGAACCATGGCGATGTGGCCGACGATGGCGGCCAGCAGGACCCAGGCCAGCAGCCCGTGCAGGGCGTCGCCCGGCGCCGTCATCCAGGCGATCTCGGGATAGCCGCCAGGCATCAGCGTCAGGCCAAACACCTCCAGCGGACGGCCCGAACCGTACTGACGCAGCAGGGCCAGGAAGGGCACGACCAGCATCAGGCCGTACAGCAGCAGATGGCCGGCCAGCGCCGCCATCCCCAGGAATCCGCCCCCATGCGACGGACGCCGGCGCAAATTGTAGAGCCCCCACACGGCCCGGCTGACGATCAGCGCCATCAGCAGGGTTCCGATCGGCTTGTGGCTGCCGACCATGAAGGCCGTCAGCTCCGACCGCCCGACGATCAGCTTCACCGCCATGCCCGCGAACTGCCAGACCAGCAGGCCGGCCACCGCCCAGTGCAGGGCGCGGGTGATCGCGCCGTATCTGAAGCCGTCGTCGCGCCAGCGGATCGCCATGGGGAAAGTCCTGTTCCGGTGAAGGTTGCCTGCCTCTAACGCGATGCGGGGCGGAGACCGTCGGATCTCCGCCCCGCAAATTGTCGCAGCCTGGATGGCGGAAGGCCGATCAGGCCCCCGGCGTCTTCACACCGTCGGCGTCGGCCTGTTCGCGGCGGTCGTAGACGTGGTCCACGATGCCCCAGGCCTTGGCTTCTTCCGCCGACATGAAGTGGTCGCGGTCGAGGGTCTTTTCGACTTCCTCATAGGTGCGGCCGGTGTGCTGGACGTAGATCTCGTTCAGGCGCTTCTTGGTGTAGCGGATGTCGGCGGCGTGCAGTTCGATGTCCGAGGCCTGGCCGCGGAAACCGCCCGAGGGCTGGTGCACCATGACGCGGGCGTTCGGCAGGGCCACGCGCTGGCCGGCGGCGCCGGCCGTCAGGATCAGCGAACCGGCCGAGGCGGCCATGCCCATGCACACCGTCGAGACCGGGCTCTTGATGTATTGCATGGTGTCGTAGATCGCGAGCGCCGAGGTCACCACGCCGCCCGGCGAGTTGATGTACATGGCGATCTCTTTCTTGGGGTTCTCGGACTCCAGGAAGAGAAGCTGGGCGCAGATCAGGCTGGCCATGCCGTCCTCGAACGGGCCGGTCAGGAAGATGATGCGTTCGCGCAGCAGGCGCGAGAAGATGTCGAAGGAGCGCTCGCCCCGGCTGGATTGCTCGACCACCATCGGGACGAGGTTCATGTTCATCAGTTCGATCGGATCGCGCATTCGTGCCTTCTCGGGATGCTGGCGCGGCGAATCAGCTTCGCCGTCCTCATTGCATGGATATCGTCGCCCGAACTGATGGACGCAAGGTTCACGCGATGACGAGCGGCCACGGCGCCGCACCGATGCGCACGGATTCGCCAACGTGGCGAAGACAGGCTTCAGCCGCCGGCCCGATGGGTCCGGGCCATCCGGCGGGCCAGCTCCGTTTCCTGCTGGCGTCCGTTCACCGGATTTGAGCGCGACTCATAGAGCGAGACGAGGAAGTTCGCGTCCCAGTCCGTCAGCCCCTGCGGCGCGTTCGGGCTGGAAAACAGGTTCATGATCGTGTCCGCCGCCTCGACATCGACCGCCGGGTCGATCTGGGCGAGCGCCAGCAGGGCGACATAGTCCGACAGGGCCGAGAAGGAGGTGGTCGACGCCTTGTCCACATCGATGACGATGATCACCCGCGCCAGGTCGCTGCGCAGGTTCGAGGCGACCCGGGATGACCGGCTGACGTTCAGCCGCGGCGCCTCGTCCGGCCACAGGGGAATGGCGACCTCGCCGGTGTCGTTGAGAACCGGCAGGCTCACATGCCACCAGCGCACCGGCGCCTTCGAATCCCTGAACGCGCTCAGGGCCGCGCCCCCGAGATCGGCGCCGCCGAGCGACGGACGGAAGGCGTTGATGTCGCGGGTGGCGTCCTGGATGATCGCGTCGGCGTCACCGGTGTGGGCGGCGACCACCATGACGTTAGGGCGGCAACCCGGCTCTCCCGAGCGCACGCCCAGCACGCCGCCGACCACCGCCACCCGGTCGATCAGCGCCTGCGCGGCGTCGGCGCGAAGATTGGCCACACCGACGCACAGCGGACCGTTCCAGCGCGCCAGGGGACGGCGGCCGGGCGCGCGGCTGATCTCGTCCACGAAGCGGCGCGCGCGATCCACCAGGGCGCCCTCGACCACGACATCCGACAGGGTGGTCTCCGGCCCGGCGGCGTCCTGGGGCGGCGGGGGCGTTTCCTGCGCCATGGACGGCAAGGCCGCGACCAGAAGCGCGGCGAGAGCCACAGCGGGCGACATCAATCTGATCACGGCGTGGCCCTCCCGGCCCTCAATGAAGCGAACAACGATACCGCGAAATCCGGCCTCCGAT
>JAVHYH010000221.1 GCA_031119155.1 Brevundimonas sp. | reverse complement strand
CTCGCCAGGAAGACGACGAGCCCCGCCTGTCGCTGCAGACCGCCAATGCCGATCTGGCCGCGGCCGAAAGCCAGCTGCGCCTGATCCAGGTCGACATCCGCACCGCCCAGCGCGAGTACGAGCGTCTGGAAGCCCTCGTCGCCACCAATTTCGTCGCCGCCCAGCGCATGGATCAGGCCCGCGACGCCATCGCCCAGGCCCAGGCCCGACTCGGCTCGCAACAGGCCGCCGTGCAGACCGCCCGCGCCCGCCGCGACCAGGCCGCCTACAATGTCGAGCTGACCGTCATCCGCTCGCCGGCCGACGGCCGCATCGTGCGCCGTTACGCCAACCCGGGCGCCGGCGCCTCGACCCTGAACGTGTCGAACATGTTCGATCTCGAGCCCGACGCCCCGCGCATCGCCCGCGCCGAGATCGTCGAGAGCGACATCCCGAACATCACCGCTGGCCAGCAGGTCGAGATCCAGCCCGAGGGCGATCCGTCCAAGGTCTATGTCGGCACGGTCATGCGCCGCGCCGCCGTTTTCGGCGCCCGCAAGCTGGCCTCGGACGACCCCTCGCAACGCTCGGACGAGCGGGTCGTCGAGGTGGTGGTGTCGGCCGGCGACGCGCCGCTGCTGATCGGCCAGCGCGTGCTGGTCAAGTTCATGAAGCCCGGCCAGACCGCCGGCGCCCCGCGCGCCGTCAGCGCCGGCGTGCCCGCCGACCGCTCGATGCAGACCCCGGCCCGTCAGGGCTGATGGGAAAAGGGATCAGGCGTGCGTCGCGCGCGCCTGATCCTTCAGCCAGCGGATCAGGGTCCGTTCGGCGAGGTCCGGCTCACCGCCGTTGCGGATCAGCGCCAGCGCGCCGTCGCTCTGGATGAAGCCGAAGGGCGCGACCAGTCGTCCGGCGGCCACGTCGTCCGCCACGATCATCCACGGCAACACCGCCGCGCCCAGTCCGGCCAGCGCAGCGTCCAGCACCACATGCTGATGCGGCAAGACCCGGTTACGGCCGCCCGGCAGGGCGTGTCCGCTCAGATCGCTCCATTCCGCCCAGGCGATCTCGCGCGTGCGGGTGGTCAGGCGGGCCGCCGTCGGAAGCGCCTCCTGCAACGCCGGCGCGCAGACCAGACCGATCCGGTTCTCCACCAGCACCTCCAGTCCCGGCGTGTCGCGCATCGCCCCGTCGATGTGCCGCAGCGCCAGATCCGCGCCGCGCTGGCGCAGGGCGCGGGTTTCCAGTTCGGTGACCTGCAGCACGATCTCCGGATGCCGCGCCTCCAGATCGGCCAGCCGGGGCACCAGCCATTTGACCGCCAGACTGGGATGCACGGCCAGCCGCAGTTCGCGCCGCTCGCGCACCCGCCCCACCGCGGCGGCCAGGACGTCGAACCCCTCGGTCAGCCCGGCCAGCAGGGTGCGCCCCCGCTCGGTCAGTCGCAGCTGATGCCTGGGCCCCTCGAACAGGCGCACGCCCAGAGCCGCCTCCAGCGCCTTCACCTGTCGGCTGATCGCGCTGTGGGTGACGTGCAGTTCCTGCGCCGCGCGGGTGGCGCTGCCGGTGCGCCCCATCGCCTCGAACGCCCGCAGCCCGTTCAGAGACGGCAGGCCGGTTCGGGGTGTGAGATTTTCGAACATGCTCCAGCGGATATGTCGCTTTCGCCGGGCGGGCAATCCCGCGATCCAGCGCCATGTCCGTCCGCACCCGTCTCGTCGTTCCCGTCCTCGGCCTCGGCCAGATGGTCGCCTTCGCCTCCAGCTACTATCTGCTGGGCGTGTTGGGGGAGCCGATGGCGCGTAGTTTCGGCTTGCCGCCCGCCGCCGTCTTCACCGCCCTGTCCATCGCCTTTCTGATCTCGGCCACCCTGACCCCGTTCGGCGGACGCTGGATCGAGCGCAGGGGCGGTCGGCGGGTTCTCGGCGCGGCGCATCTGGCCTTCGCGGCGATCCTGCTGCTGATGGCGGCGGCGCCGTCGGGGCTGATCCTGCTCATCGGTGTCGCCCTGCTGGGGCTGGGCATGTCGATCGGCCTGTACGGCACCGCCTTCGCCCTGCTGGTCCAGATCCACGGCGCGGCGGCGCGGCGTGCGATCACGGCGGTGTCCCTGCTCGGCGCGCTGGGCGGCGGCCTCGGCTGGCCGGTCAGCCGGATGGTCGTCGAGGCGGCGGACTGGCGCAGCGCCTGCCTCGTCTGGGCGCTGGCGCACTTGCTGGTCTGCCTGCCGCTGACGGCCTTGGCCCTGCCGGCGCATCAGCCTGCGGCGACCGCACCGGACAGGCCGCTGGCGCCGGTGCGCTGGGACCGGCGCATGATCCAGATCGCCGGCGTTTTCGCGGGCGGCTGGATGGTTTCGACCGCCATGGGCGCGCACCTGCCCAGACTGCTGGGCGATCTCGGGCTCAGCCCCGTTCATGCGGCCTGGGCGGCGGGGCTGATGGCGGCCAGCGCGGTCGCCGCCCGGCTGATCGACCTGATGTTCCTGCACCGGTCCCATCCGGTGCTGACGGTCCGCATCGCGGGCCTGTTCCATCCGCTGGGCGCGGCGCTGGCCGTCTTCGGCGGCGCGCGATTGGCGCCGTTGCTGGCGGTCGGGCAGGGGCTGGGCAACGGCCTGCTGTCGGTCGCCTCGGGTGTCCTGCCCCTGCACGTCTTCGGGCCGGATCGCTATGCCGTGCGACAGGCGCTGGTGCTGACGCCCGCCCGCTATCTGCAGGCCGTGGCGCCCGCCGCCTATGCGGTGGCGATCGAGGTGTCGCCGGGTGTGGCGCTGGCCCTGTCCAGCCTGATCTGCCTCGGCGTGTTCGCCCTGACGCTGGGGCTGAAGCCCGTCACCGCCCCCTGAAGTCCGGCTTCCGCTTCTCCAGCACCGCCGCCACGCCCTCGGCATGGTCCTCGGTCAGATGCGCCAGCGCCTGCATGGCGGCGGTCATCTCGAGGATCTGGTCGAAGGTCGCGTCGCGTCCCTGCCGCAGCAGGGCCTTGGTCATGCGCAGGGCGTGCGGGGCCTGGGCGGCGATCTCAGTCGCGGTCTTCATCGCCTCGTCCATCAGGGCGTCGGCCGGGACCACCCGGTTGACCAGCCCCCACTCATGGGCCGTGTGCGCGTCCACCGTGCGGCCGGTGAACAGCATCTCGGCGGCGCGGGCATAGCCGACGTTGCGCGGCAGCAGCCAGGCCCCGCCGTCGCCCGGCAGGATGCCCAGTCGCAGGAAGGGCGCGCCGAACGTGGCCTGTTCGGAGGCGATGCGGATGTCGGCCAGCCCGGCGATGTCGCCGCCCAGCCCCATGGCCGGTCCGTTCACCGCCGTCACCAGCGGAACCTCCAGCCCGTACAGGGCGCGCACGATCAACTGGACCTCGCGGCGATAACCTTCACGGATGTCCGGCCCGGCGCCGGCGAAGGCGCCCGCCTTGTCGCGCATGGCCTTCAGGTCGCCGCCCGCCGAGAAGGCGCGCCCGGCGCCGGTCAGCACCACGCAGCGCACCGCGCGGTCGGCGTTCACCGCCTCGCAGGCGCGGGCGAAGGCCGCCCCGTCGCCCGGATCGGGCAGGGCGTTCAGCCGGTCGGCGCGGTCCAGCGTCCAGAGCTCGATCGGGCCGCGACGTTCGATGTGGATCAGGGTCATGGGGCAGAAGTGCCGCATTCGGCTGTCGGAGACAAACCGAGTGGCTGGTGGCTGGCCGGCAGACTGCGACGGCACATTTCGCGCCGCCCTTCCGCCGCCGGCGAATCTGCTCCGTTCCACTAGCCACTAGCCACTAGCCACTAGCCCAAACAAAAACCCCGGACCTTGCGGCCCGGGGCTTCTGTGTTCTTCGGATCCGGGTCTCGCCTTACCGGCGCGCCCTGTCGATCTTGATCGGCACGAAGTTGGAGGGATGGCTGATCACGCGATCGCCTGCTCCATTGGTGTTCTTCGTGTTCACCAGCATGCCGCCCCAGAGCGCAAAGCTCATCATGGCGTGCTGAAGGTTACGGTCCTTATCGTTCATCTGTGATGTCTCCTTTCGTTGAACGATGAAAAGAGACACGTCGTGCTGATCGGGGGTCTCACCGTCATAGTCGTTTCGCGTCATGATCCATGTAGCGTAGCTTGGCGCGAATTGCAACCCTTTTTACTCCGGCAGCGGACCATATTTTATCCAGATGTCATCAACCGCTTCCGACGCCCCCCGACAACCTCCGCGCGCCGTCAAAACGCCGTGCGTGCAGGTCTGCATCGTCGATGGTCCGACGGGGCTTTGCCTCGGCTGCTACCGCACCTTGCAGGAGATCGGCGGCTGGAGCGCCCTGTCCGATGATCGACGCGCGGAGATCATGACCGAGCTGCCGTCCCGGCGCTCGCGCATCGATCCGGCGAAGCTGGGAGGGTAGGTTCCAGGTGTCAGGTTTGAGGTTCCAGGGATTGGATCCGAGGCGTCTCACACGCTCCTTCGGCACTCTTCCCTGACACCTCACCCCTAGAGCCTTACCCCTCGCCTTAACCGCCCATCCACCATCCTCCTTCACCGCATCCCAAGGGGCGCCATGCGACAGGAAACGGACGCCGCAGGACGCGGCGGCTTTCGCGGATGCGTGTGTAGATGCGTTTCGACCTGTCCTCGCTGGGCGCCATTGGGCTCGCCGTCGCCTCGTCCCTGACCGTCCTGTGGTGGATGGATCAGGCCGGGCTGCGCGGCGAGGCGCGCGCCGCCGAGACGACCGCGATCAGCGCCCCCGCCACCGGCGGTCCCGCCCAGGTGCTCAAGGCGTCCGACGGCCACTACTGGGCCGATGTCCGGATCGACGGCCGCACCATCCGCGCCATGGTCGATACCGGCGCCAGCGTCATGGTGCTGACCAAGGAAGACGCGGTGCGGCTCGGCCTGGGCCTCACGCCCGAGGATTTCGACGCCCGGCTGGTGACCGCCTCCGGCCCGGTTCGTGCGGCGCCCGTGCGGCTTCAGTCTGTCTCGGTGTCCGGCGCCCGGGTTGAGGCGGTGGAGGCTCTGGTCGTGGCGGAGGGCCTGCCCCACTCCCTGCTCGGCATGAGCTATCTCGGCCGCCTGTCCGGCTTCACGGCGACCCCGGCGGCGTTGACGCTGAATCCCTGAAGGCAATAGGCAGGTAGGCAGTAGGCAATAGGGAGATTGCTCCCTCCGCCGACGTTCTGCGACCCTACTG
>JAVHYH010000220.1 GCA_031119155.1 Brevundimonas sp. | reverse complement strand
CAGATGCGGCCGCAGATCTCGGGCATGGTCGAGGTGGCCTCGGACAGGCGCCAGGCTTCCTCGGCGCGGCCCTCGGCGGCGAGGCGCAGCCAGTCGGGGATGTTGTTCTGCAGCGGGCAGGCGGACTGGCAGAAGGGCACGCCGCACTGGGCGCAGCGGCTGGCCTGACCCTTGCCCGCCTCGGGCGCGAAATCGGCGTAGATTTCAGCGTGGTTGTGAACACGATCCGCCGCCGCCGCCTTGGACGGGCCGGTTCTGGGGACAACAACGAAAGTCTGGTTCACGGACGCCAAGGCAAGCCCTCTTCGCAACTGCAAACTTTGTAGGGGCTTTGATCGGGTCAGGCAATTTCTATGCTGTCCTTGCAGGAAAGCGCCACCGCCCAGAAACGACAAACCGGCAAGGCCTGCCTTTGAGGCAAAGTCTTGCCGGTCCCGGCCGGGCGGAAGGGCTGCCCGGATGGTCTGAGCCGTCAGATCAGAAGGCGAATTTCAGCGAGGCGACCACACGATCATCATACAGCGGTGCGTCCACGTCGGTGTCGTGGTAGCGGGCGTCGATGGAGAGGTTGTCCGTCAGGGCATAGGCGACCCCGGCGTTCCAGGTGGTGTAGTCGTCGCTGACACTCAGGGTCTGGTGGCCGACGGCGCCGCTGACGGTCCATTTGTCCGCCGGGGTGAAGCTGCCGTTGGCCTCCACATAGGTCGCCTCCTCGTCCACCCCGAAGAAGTCCGGTGAGAAGTAGACGGCGGCGCCGAGGGTGACCGGACCGAAGGCGCGCGAGGCGGCGGCCTTGAACTCCAGGTAGGTGTAGTCGGCCGCCGAGGGCTCATCCACATAGAGGTAGCCGACCACGCCGAAGTCGAGCGCGAAGCCGCCCGCCTCGGTGCGATAGCCGCCATAGACATCGACCTCGGCGGCGGTCTCGTCACCGAACTCCACGTTCGAGGCCCAGGCCCCGGCGTAGAAGCCCGAGTCGAAGGTCAAATCGACACCGCCCTGGATGGCGAAATCCTCGTCGGTCTGGCTGGCGCCGCGGAAGACGTAGTCGGAGGTCACCCCGACGTTCCAGGAGACGTCCTGGGCGTTGGCCGATCCGGCCGCCGCAAACAGGGCGACGACGGCGGCAGCGGAAGCGAAGGCGAGTTTCATGTCTGTATCCCCATTGTTCTGAAATCGGCACGCGAACGCTTACTGGCGGCCGGCGCGGGGAGAGGATCCGCGCCGGCCCGGTACTCAGGTCAGACGGACTCCAGGGCTTCCCCGTGCAGGTGGGTGTCCAGACCTTCCTCCTCCGCCTCGGCGCTGACGCGCAGACCGGTGGTGAACTTGCAGATGATCAGGACGATCAGGGTGCCGATCGCGCTGTAGACGATGGTCCAGACCAGACCGATGAACTGGGTCCAGACGTTGGCGCCTTCGCCCAGGCTGTTGATAGCGGTCGAGGCGAACACGCCAGTCAGCAGGGCGCCGGCCAGACCACCCGCGCCGTGGATGCCGAAGGCGTCCAGCGAGTCGTCGTAGCGGAGCAGCTTCTTGATCCACACCGACGAGGCGTAGCAGACCGGACCGGCGATCAGGCCGATCAGAACCGCGCCCTTCGGGTCCACGAAACCGGCGGCCGGGGTGATGGCGACCAGACCGGCGACGATGCCGGACAGCACGCCGATCAGCGACGCCTTCTTCTTCTCGATGACCTCGACGATCTTCCAGGTGATGGAGGCGGCGGCGGCGGCCAGGATGGTGTTGATCAGGGCCACGCCGGCCAGCGCGTTGGCGCCGCCCGCCGAACCGGCGTTGAAGCCGATCCAGCCGACCAGCAGCAGCGAGGCGCCGATCATGGTCAGGACCGGGTTGTGGGCGATGATCGGCTCCTTGCCGTAGCCCTTGCGGGCGCCGAGGAAGAGCGCGCAGACCAGACCGGCCACGCCCGAGTTGACGTGCACGACCGCGCCGCCGGCGAAGTCCAGCACCCCGGCGCCGCCGAGGAAGCCGCCGCCCCAGACCCAGTGGGCGATCGGCGCATAGACCAGCAGCGACCACAGGGCCGTGAACAGCAGCAGGCCCGTGTATTTCAGTCGCTCGGCGAAGGCGCCGGTGACCAGGGCGGGCGTGATGATGGCGAAGGTCAGCTGGAAGCTGAGGAAGACGAACTCCGGAATGCCCGGCAGCAGGCTGTGCGCCGTCTCCATGCCCACGCCGTTCAGGAACATGGCGTCGAAACTGCCGATGAACTGGTTGACCGTCTCGGCCGGATAACCGCCGAGCGCGCCCGCCGAACCGAAGGCGATGGAATAGCCGGCGATGAACCACACCAGGGTGGCCACGGCGAAGACGCCGACCGACTGGGTGATCGTTGCGATCACGTTCTTGCGGCGCACCATGCCGCCGTAGAAGAGCGCCAGACCGGGCAGGGTCATCAGCAGAACCAGGGCCGTCGAGGTGGTGAGCCAGGCCGTCCCGGCGCCGTCCAGTTCCAGCGGAACCTGGTGCGCCAGAAGCGCGGGCGCCGCACTGGCCCCCGTCGCGATCAGTGAAGCCAGAAGGCCGAGTCCGAGACCCAGGCCGCTGCGAAGTCGAGTCATCTCAGTTCCCCAAATGGATAACATTACGCATTTGCGAACTGTTTACCGCACTTGCGAAATGCGCAAGTGGCCGGACAATGATTCAGGAATTTTTGTTGCGTCCGCAACGCAGTTGACTCCGTTGAACGCATTTTTGGTTCATCATTTACCTAAAATGAAGACTAATATTGCCACTTAAGGTCAAGCTGTCGAATTTGCGATCGCAGCAATTTTCAGGGATTGACGACCCGCCCCGCCTTCGTCACCGTAAGGACACTCATCAAGACCGGCTGAGGGATAGGCCCTTTGACGCCGGGGCAACCTTCCATTGATCCACCCGATCATTGGAGATGGTGCCAACTCCTGCGGGGCGTCTTCGGAAGCCGCGAGAGATGAGTGAAGCGAGTGGTCCCTCACGGGGCCAGACGACTTCACGGGTCTTTCTTCGCAGGTGCTGGTTCGCCCCATCGGTTTCGCTGAGCGGAACCGGAGCGGACAGTGGCGTCCACCACCGAATGGATCATCGACGAGGCTCCCGGCCATGACGTGACCGCCGCGATTCCGGCCGACTTCCGGCTGGCCTCGGGCGAGCGTCTGGCGGCGGACGAGATCGTCGGTCGCGTCCACGGTCCGGCGACCGGCCCGCTGGTCGTCGTCGCCGGCGGCATCTCCAGCGGACGATTCGCCGCCAACTGGTGGTCCTGGGCCGTGCGTCACGGAGGCCCCGTCGACCTGGATCGCGTCCGCGTGCTGGCCCTCGACCTGCTGCCCGGCAAGAGCGAGCCCGGCGTGACCATCACTACCGCCGATCAGGCCCGCCTGTTGGCCCTGCTGCTGGACGCCCTGAACGAGCCACGCGTGGACGCCTTCGTCGGCGCCTCCTACGGCGGCTGCATCGGCCAGGCCTTCGCCGCGACCTTCCCGGAGCGGATCGGCGAACTGGTCGTCATCTCGGCGGCGCACCGCGCCCATCCGGCGGCGACCGCCTGGCGCGGCGTGCAGCGCCGGGTGCTGGCCTTCGCCCGCGACTGCGGTCGTGAGGCGGAGGGCATTTCGCTGGCCCGCGAGCTGGCCATGACCACCTACCGCACCGCCGACGAGTTCGACTGGCGCTTCGCCGCCACCGCCCCCGAACGGGCGGGCGAAGCCTATCCGGTCTGCGACTATCTGATCGCGCGGGGCGCCGACTACGCCGAGGCGACCAGCGCCGACCGCTGGATCTCGCTATCCGACTCGCTGGATCGCCACGCGGTCGCGCCGGAAGCCATCCAGTGCCCGCTGACCCTGCTGGGCTTCACCAGCGACCGGCTGGTGCCGATCGAGGACCTGCGCGATCTGGCCGCCCGCGCCCCTGCCCTGCGCCGCTTCGGCGAGGCCGGTTCGATCTTCGGCCACGACGCCTTCCTGAAGGAGCGCGAGCTGGTCGGCCGCACGCTCCACGACGCCCTTTCCACCCTGTACGCCCGCCAGCCTGACGAGATCGCCGCATGACCTGTTCCAGCGAAGCCCACCCCTGTACGACCGCCGCCCGGCACGGCGTCAACAATGACCCGGCGCACGGGGCGGTGATGCCGCCGCTGTACCTGTCGTCGAACTACAGCTTCGACGGGCTGGAGGGTAAGCGGAAGTACGACTACACGCGCTCGGGCAATCCGACCCGCGACGTTCTGGGTGAGACGTTGGCCAAGCTGGAAGGCGGCTGCGGCGCGGTGATCACCGCGACGGGCATGGCCGCGGTGGATCTGGCCCTGTCGTCGCTGGAGCCGGGCGACCTGCTGCTGGCCCCGCACGACCTCTACGGCGGCACCCACCGCCTGCTCAGCGCCCGCGCCCGTCGCAATCATTTCGACGTCCAGTTCGTCGACCAGAACGACCGCGAGGCGCTGGACGCGGCCTTCGCCCTCAATCCGAAACTGATCCTGATCGAGACGCCGTCGAACCCGCTGATGCGCGTGGTGGACGTCGCCGACATCTGCGCCCGCGCCCATGCCGTCGGCTGCAAGGCGGCGGTGGACAATACCTTCCTGTCGCCGGCGCTGCAGAACCCCATCGCCCTGGGCGCCGATCTGGTGATCCACTCGACCACCAAATACATCAACGGCCACTCGGACGTCGTCGGCGGCGCCGTGGTGGCCAAGGATCCGGCGGATCTGGAGCAGCTGACCTGGTGGGCCAACTGCCTGGGCGTCACCGGCTCGCCCTTCGACGCCTATCTGACGCTGCGTGGGGTCCGCACCCTGTTCGCCCGCGTCGAGCGCCAACAGGCGACGGCGGGCCGCGTGGCCGAATGGCTGGACGCCCATCCGGCGGTGAAGCGCGTCAACTATCCGGGCCTGAAGAGCCATCCGGGCCATGAGGTCGCCGCCCGTCAGCAGAAGGGCTTCGGCGCCATGCTGAGCTTCGAACTGGCCGACATCGACGCCGTACGCACCTTCGTGGACCAGCTGGAGGTCTTCACCCTGGCGGAGTCGCTGGGCGGCGTCGAAAGCCTGATCGCCCACCCGACCCTGATGACCCATGCGGCCATGACCCCGGAGGCGCGCGAGACGGCGGGCATCACCGACGGCCTGCTGCGCCTGTCGATCGGGCTGGAGCCTCCGG